>NZ_NFLD01000010.1:0-73737 GCF_002160725.1 Massilimicrobiota sp. An142
TAGAGCGGTCTGACCAATGGATAAATAAATGTCCAGTCAATGGCTTCCTCAAGCTCTCTTACCTTGTGATCTGATGGTACTAATTCATCTATAGTACTCAAAATAAAGCTGTCATTTTTGCGATTGTTTAAACATGTCATTGCCATAATATTTTACCTCCAAATACGCACTTACATTATATCATATTTTCATGACATGATGATAAAAAAAGGTCGTGGAGCCTCAAAGTTTGCGTACTTGGAAAGAAGTCATCCACGACAATGGATATAATACCATATATTCTTTCATTTGAAAACTAAAAGCTGTTGACTTTTTTACTTTGTCAACAGCCTGAAATTAGTTACAGAAGCTAATTTCTTTTTTATTTTAACAGTGTTTTAAATTCTTCTAATAATTCAAGTCCTTCATCTAATATATCCTGATTACAAATCTCATCTGTTTGACAATGATGAAATTCAACTTGGATATCATTGTTATCACGAATATCAATAAGAGCATATGTTCCATATCCATAACTTCCTCGATTCATCATCAAACTTCCTGGATTAACAAAAAGAATGTTTTGATGTTTTTGGACCGTTGGAACATGTGTATGACCATGTAAACAAAGATAACAATTTTCTTTTTGACAAAGCTGTATTAATTGATCATATCCATAATAAACTCCATAATATTGTCCATGTGTAACACAGATATGTTGAAATGTTTTATAGATAGGGAAGGGTGCATCATCATGGTTTCCCTTAACAACAATATCAAATAATTGTATATATGGATCATCAACAGGTAAAGATGAATCACCACAATGAATCATATAATCAACATGAAAACGATAGTGAGTTACCACACGCTGTAAATAATTTTCGTAAAGATGACTATCGCTGACAACTAATAATTTCATTTCAATCAACTCTTTTCTTATATTATTCTATCATATTTCAATTATAAATTCATAATTATATTGATAGAATCAACCGATTTTCTCAAATAGAAAATTTTTATCCGTAAGTGTTTACAATTCAGGTAAAAATTGTTACAATATATATTGTAATAATAAGAAAGGGAGTAAGAAATATGAAAACTATTTTATTAGTATGTTCTGCAGGAATGTCTACAAGTTTATTAGTTACTAAAATGGAAGCTGCTGCTAAAGATGCTGGTGTTGAATGCAAAATCTTTGCATTACCATTCTCTGATGCACCTAGAGTATTAGAAGAAGTTGATTGCATCTTGCTTGGCCCACAAGTTAGATTCCAAAAAGCTGCTATTGAAAAATTAGCTGCTGGTAGAAAAGCTGGACCTATCCCTGTAGATGTCATTGATATGAGAGATTATGGAACAATGAACGGTAAAGCCGTATTCGAAAAAGCTTTATCTTTATTAAAATAATTTCTTAAAGGAGCTATGCTCCTTTTTTTCTTTTCTTTTTACATATTGTTTGTTATAATGTTTAAAAATCAGGAGGAAGAAAAATGGAAAAAGCAATTATAACAGTTGTAGGTAGAGATCAGGTTGGCATTATTGCTCATGTATGTCAATTTTTATCTAAAGCAAATATTAATATTTTAGATATTTCTCAAACAATATTAGATGGGTACTTTAATATGATGATGATTGTTGATATGTCTTTAGCAAAAGAATCATTTTCAGACGTTTGTGATCAATTAGAAGATTTAGGAAATCATATAGGCGTTTATATTAAATTACAGCATGAAGATATTTTTAATAAAATGCATAGAATCTAAGGAGGAAAATCATGATAAATTTATTTGAAGTTAATGAAACAAATAAGATGATTGAGCAGGAAAACTTAGATGTCCGCACTATTACAATTGGGATTAGTTTACTTGATTGTATTGATGCTAATATAGATACTTTATGTCAAAATATTTATCATAAAATTACAAGTGTTGCTGAACATTTAGTTGAAACTGGAGAAAATATTGAAAAAAAATATGGGATTCCTATTGTTAATAAAAGAATTTCTGTAACTCCAATTGGTCTTATTGGTGCATCTGTATGTCAATCAACAGATGATTTTGTCAAAATCGCTAAGACTTTAGATCGTTGTGCTAAAAAAGTTGGTGTGAATTTTATCGGTGGTTACAGTGCGATTGTTTCTAAGGGAATGACACCTGCTGAAAAATTATTAATTCAATCTATTCCTCAAGCTATGAAAGAAACTGAATTGGTATGTAGTTCAGTAAACGTAGGATCTACAAAAACGGGAATTAATATGGATGCAGTTAAATTAATAGGGGAAATCATCAAAGAAACTGCTGAATTAACAAAAGAACAAGATTCTATTGGGTGTGCAAAATTTGTTGTTTTTTGTAATGCACCTGATGATAATCCTTTTATGGCTGGAGCTTTCCATGGAGTCAGTGAAGCTGATGCTATTATTAATGTGGGTGTCAGTGGTCCTGGTGTTGTAAGAAAAGCAATTCAAACAGCTAAAGGAAAAGATTTTGGAGAATTATGCGAAATTGTTAAAAAAACTGCTTTTAAAATTACACGTGTTGGACAATTAGTCGCTAGAGAAGCTTCTGCAGCTTTAAATATTCCTTTTGGAATTATTGATTTATCATTAGCCCCAACACCGGCAGTTGGTGATAGTATTGCCGACTGTTTAACAGAAATGGGCTTAGAAAGAGTAGGGGCTCCTGGAACAACAGCTGCTCTAGCTATTTTAAATGATCAGGTTAAAAAAGGTGGTGTTATGGCATCTTCATATGTTGGTGGACTTTCTGGAGCGTTTATCCCTGTCAGTGAAGATCAAGGTATGATTGATGCTGTTGAAGCTGGTGCCTTAACATTGGAAAAATTAGAGGCTATGACATGCGTATGTTCAGTTGGTTTAGATATGATTGCGATTCCAGGGAAAACATCAGCAAAAACAATTTCTGGAATTATTGCAGACGAAATGGCTATTGGTATGATTAATCAAAAAACAACTGCAGTACGTATTATTCCTGTTATAGGTAAAGATGTTGGTGAAAAAGTAGAATTTGGTGGTTTATTGGGATATGCACCTATCATGCCTGTCAATCCATTCTCATGTGATGAATTTATTGATAGAGGTGGACGTATTCCTGCTCCTATCCACAGTTTTAAAAATTAACAAAAAGACGATTTTATCGTCTTTTTTTACAGAAAGGAGTTCAATTTATGATTAACGATCAGCTTATAGTCTATAAAAATATATCTCAGGATGATGTTGTTTTAAAATGTTTATCTTTTATGGATGATGATGCATCTATTGATGAATCAGAATTTATTGCTAGTCTTCTTGTTTTAGCTGAAAAATATGAATTACATGGACAATTATTTCAAAGTCTATTAACGCATTTATTAGCTTATCATGAAAATACATTCACATTGGCATTAGAAAGAAAAAAAGACATTTCTGCTTCTTTAAAAAAAGTAGTTTGTCATGATTTTGAAATCATTTACAATCTTTATCATTATGATTTTTCTTATCTTGATTCTTTATATAAAGATTTATTTTTTGACTTTCAAAACAGTTCTACGATTATCAATCAAGAAATTTTTGATGTATTAACAAATTTACAAACTCAGCTTTCTCAAAGCACATCAGTGGAAGAGTTTTATCAAATATTATATAATCATTATTATCAGTATGGTGTTGGAAAATATGGATTAAATAAAGCCTTTCGATATTTGAATAATCAAATTATACCAATTGATCATATTGGCAATAATACACTTGAACAATTAATTGGTTATAAAAGTCAAAAAGAACGCTTAATAGCAAATACTGAAGCATTTTTAAATGGTCAAAAAGCCAACAATGTTTTACTTTATGGCGATAGTGGGACAGGAAAGTCAAGTAGTATTAAAGCTTTATTGAATCGTTATTATAAACAAGGTTTAAGAATGGTTGAAGTCTATAAACATCAATTTATATCATTGCCTCAAATTATTAATGAATTACAAAATAGAAATTATCGTTTTATCATTTTTATGGATGATTTGTCTTTTGAAGAATTTGAAGTTGAATATAAATATTTAAAAGCTGTTATTGAAGGTGGTCTTGAAAAGAAACCTGATAATATTTTAATTTATGCAACAAGTAATCGTAGACATTTAATCAAAGAAACATGGAATGATCGTAATCATGATCAGGAAATTAATAATAACGATGCTATGCAGGAAAAATTATCTTTAGTATCTCGATTTGGTGTTCAAATCATGTATATTCATCCAGATAAACAACATTATTTAGATATTATTGATGCATTAGCTAAGACTTATCATTTAACAATGCCAACTGAACAACTACATGAATTAGCATTACAGTGGGAAATAAGAAATGGAGGTTTTTCAGGAAGAACAGCAAAACAGTTTATTCATATGCTGCTTTCTCAACAATCATGAAACAATTAAAATTAGAAGATTATGCAATTATTCAACCGTATTTAGAAAAAGCCAATTATGAAGGATATAACTCCAATTTTGTCACAATGATGATGTGGAATCATGAGTATCATATACAATATGAAATACATGATAACTTTCTTATTATGCTGCATCATTATAAAAACATTTATTTTTGGGCCATGCCTTTTACGACACCCGAATTTTATCAGGAAGCTTTGGATTACATGATTAAATATAGCCATCAACATGGTTTTCCTTTTATGATTGATTGTGCTATTGAAAGTTTTGTTTCAACACTTCAAAAAAATGATTATTCGCATCAATTCCTTTTTGAAAGGACACCATTTAATGATGATTATATCTATGATAAAGATATGCTTCAAACTTTAGCTGGTAAGAAAATGCAAAAAAGACGTAATCATTACAATGCTTTTCTTAAAGCTTATCCTGATTATGAATATCGTGATTTGGATATAGTCAAAGATTTCGATATCATTTTTACATGTCTAAATAGATGGGAAGGGGAAAAGGATAATTTAAGTGAATCAATGACAAGTGAAGTTAGAGGAATCATGTCATTGCTTTCCTCAAAGCATCTTTTACCATTTCATATTGGAGGAATTTTTATCCATAACCAATTAGAAGCTTTTATTATTGCTTCAAAACTTAATCATTCTACTATTCAAATACACGTTGAAAAAGCAAATAAAGATATTAGAGGATTATATCCTGCTATATTAAAAGAACTATTAGAACATCATTTTCAAAATGAAAAATGGGTAAATAGGGAAGAAGATATGGGTCTAGAAAATTTAAGACGATCAAAGCAATCATTACACCCTGTTAAGATGATTCATAAATATCGTATTTATGAAAATCAGACAATAATTGAAAAAGCAAATGATCATGATTTAGAAGATATTAAAAAACTATGGCTACAATGTTTCGAAGATGAAACAGAAGAATCAACAAACTATTATTTTCAAGAGCTTTATCATAAAGAAAATACTTTTGTACTTAAAAATGATAATCGTATTTTATCTGCTTTACAAATCGTTCCAATGTCTATTATGAAAAATAAGAAGCCAGAAGAATGTTATTTTATATTAGGTGTGTGTACACATCCATATTTTCAAAAACAAGGCTTAATGAAGCAACTTCTATATTTTGTTTTGAGTAAATACACAAATAAAACGATTTATCTGCAAGCTTATCATCCTGAAATTTATCGACCTTTTGGATTTCATGCATCACATTATCATCAGGTTATTGAGATTGATAAAAATATGTTGGAAAATTATTCTGATTTGAAAATAAGTCAGCAATATGATTTGTTAGAAAAATATTATCATCAATTTGTTAGTCATTTTGATGAATATCGTATTCGTAGTCATGAATACTGGCAACTTTTAAGAAAAAGATGTGAAAGTTTCAATGATCAAATCCTTATATTTGAAGATTTAGGCTATTTTATATATCATGAAGATGATGAAAGTATTTATATAAGTGAAGCCATCTATTTCAATCAAAATAATCTTTTACAAATGTTGTCATATTTTAAGAAATCTTCTAAAAAGTTAATTCTTGAATGTGATATGACTGTAAATTTAAACTGTGAAAGTAAATATATCATTACAATAATGAGCAATACGCTTCAAAAAGATAGAATGGAATCTAATAAATATATTAATGAAGTATACTAATGAAGAAGCTAAAATGCTTCTTTTTTTATAAAAAAATACTGATTTTCAATTATCAATAATACAAAAACAACGGAAAACAAATATATCGTGTTATAATAGATATAAGATAAATTGTAAACGGATTTAATAATTCCATTTATTATGATTGATTTTGTAAAAATTTTATGAAAAAAAATCCAAAAAATCAATGTATTATTTAGATATAGAATATCTATGTCAATATAAATAAAGATAAATGGGAATTTGCTCATAAATATGCAGGGATGCAGGGGAGTCATATTTAAACATAATAAAAAGTCTTATAAATCAGTAATAAGACTTTTTAAAAGTATATACAACTTCGTATAATATATATTATGTGAATTTTATAAGAATATTGAAACAAAAGAATATGTACTTATAGCCAAAACTATGATAATCAATATAAGAATAGATATCATGAGATGAGAAGACATTTTTTTATACTGTTGAAATGCAGCTAAAAAAGAACAAGTATACAATATCATTGCGATGATATAATTTGTTATAATGACAAAATGATTATCTAAAGACAAAGCAAAAATATATAACAAAGCACCAATAAGAGTACCTCCTAAAGTTATCATAATACCATGTCTAGTGTCCTGTGAATTCATAATAGATTTCTCCTAGATGATTTGATTTAATATAGATGATCCTATACCAGGATTTTCAACATCAAAATTATCTGCAATGGTTGCTCCAATGACTGCATAACTTTTTAACAGTCCTAAATGTTTAGGCATTTGTAAAGACTTGCTATAAATGATAAGTGGAACATTTTCGCGTGTATGATCTGTTCCTTTGTATGTTGGATCATTTCCATGATCAGCAGTAATCATTAACAAATCATCACTATTTAAACAATATAATAATTCTTCTAACTGATGATCAAATTCAACAATGGCTTGTCCATATCCTTCAGGATTTCTTCGATGTCCATAAACAGCATCAAAATCTACTAAATTTAAGAAAGCTAATCCACGAAAATCTTCTTTCGCAATTTCTATTGTTTTTTCCATACCATCATGATTAGAAACAGTTTTGACTTTACGTGTAATACCTTGATCAACAAATATATCTGGTATTTTACCAATTCCAATGACTTCAATTTGATTTTCTTTAAGACTATCTAAAACAGTTTTACCAAATGGTTTTAACGCTAAATCATGACGATTAGCTGTTCTTACGAATTCACCTTTCTTTTTACCAACAAATGGTCTGGCAATGATGCGTCCGACTTTCCATCTGTCATCCATTGCAATTTCTCTAGCAATTTCACACGCTTTATATAATTCTTCAAGAGGTATAATTTCTTCATTAGCAGCAATTTGAAATACTGAATCTGCTGATGTATAAACAATCCAATCACCAGTTTTTATCTGATGTTCACCCCAGTCATCAAGTATTTTTGTGCCACTTTCAGCATAATTTCCAACACATTTACGACCTGTTTTTTCTTCAAATAGATCAATGAATTCTTTTGGAAATCCTGTTTCAGTGAATGTTTTAAAAGGTTTGGTAATATGTAATCCCATCATTTCCCAATGTCCAGTCATTGTATCTTTACCATTGGAAACTTCTTCAAGTCTTGCAGTATAAGCTAATTGATTTTTTAAAGCATGAATACCTTGAAATTGACCAATATTTCCTAAGCCCATTCCTTCTAAACAAGGAACATCTAGCCCCCCTACTTTTTCGCAGATATGACCTAAAGTATTTGCGCCAACATCATCAAATTGTGCAGCATCATGTGCATCTCCTATACCTAATGAATCTAACACTATTAAAAATACACGTTTATATTTTTCCATTTTTCTTGTTCCTTTCTTGCATTCTAGGATGTAATTGACGATAATCCTCAATTGCTTTATTTTGTGATACATGTGTATAGATAGTTGTTGTTGAAATATCACTATGCCCTAGCATTTCCTGAATTGAACGTAAATCAGCATCATGTTCTAATAAATGTGTCGCAAAAGTATGGCGTAAAGTATGAGGACTTATATGTTTCATTAAACCACTATTTTTCACTAAATGTTCAAGAATATGATAAAAATCATCTCTCGTCATTACTTTTCCATTTTGAGTTAAAAAAAGATAAGGTGTTGTTCCTTTTTTGCAAAGTTCATCACGGTACTTTTCAATATATTCTTTGAGTAGAAGTCCACAACTTTTATTCATTGGAATAATTCTTTCTTTATTTCCTTTTCCAACACATCTAACAAATCCTTTTTGAATATTAACACTTTGCAAAGTTAATGAACACATTTCACTCACACGCAAACCACATCCATATAAAACTTCTACCATACAACGATTTCGTGATGAAATGGCATCTTTTACAACAATAGAATTTAATAATTGAAACATTTCTTCTTCACTTAAAACCTGTGGCAGATATTTTTTACGCTTTGGCATTTCAAAAGAACTCATTATATTTTGAGAAACAATTTTTTCTTTAATGAGAAATTGATAAAACTGTCTTAAAGATATCATATGACGATCAATAGTTGCATCACTTAATTTTTGACGCATTGTTTTTAAGTATGAATATACATGATCCTTGTTTACATCCTCGATATATTGAATTTCATACATCTTAAAAACATAATCCAAAAAATGTTTAATATCTCTTTGGTATGCATGAACAGTATGCTGACTATAATTTTTTTCAACAATCATATACTCTCGATATTCCAACATAGCATCTTTACATTTCAAAATACATCACCATTGCTATTATAACAATTTTTATCAAAAAAAACTACTAAAGTCACTTCTAAAATAAAGGAACAATATATAATCGAAAAGCTAATGAACATGTGAGTACAATCAATGAGGCAATAATAAAATTAAGTCGATAATTTAAAATACTTTTGATATTAAAATTCTGTTCGATATAAAAATTAACTAATGTCACATAACTAGATATATATAGGCCAATATAAACAATAATTGAAACTATGATGATTTCAAAAAGAATTTCACATAACATTAAAATAACCATAATTACATTCATTTGAACAACAGATAAAACATATTGTAGAGAAAATGATATTTGTAATCCTTTTAAAAAAGTTATAAATAACAAACCTAATTGTCCTACATAACTCGTACTTAAATATGTACAAATAAAAATCAATAATCCACTTTGAATAATATATAATTGGTAATGATTTGTATAACTTTCAATATTTAAATAAAATAAATAATGGAAAAACTTTTGTATAGGGTCCTGTGTATGCGTATACTGATAAAAACCAAATAAAAAGCCCATTAATCCAGTAACCCCAATTGCAATAAGTATATATTTTTTATTTTGAATAAAACGCTGTAAAAAAACACTCATGTTATCACCTCTGTAAAGCATATGAGCGTTCTTTAAAATTATTCATTATTTTTGAGATACTTTTTTTGAATTTCATCATCTTCAATAAGTGAGGATGCTTTCATAACTTTCATATCAGGAAAGTGTTCATTAAATTGATGAATAAACTGATCGGTTTGAGAATGATGAGATAGATGATTCCCTTGTTTACCAAATAAAGATAACTGTATATTTAAATCTTGAACATGAACAACATTATTTAAACTGACACCAACAAGACGTAAATTTTCACCATTATAAATACTTTCAAACAATAATAAAGCTGTCGCATAAATGATATCAAAATCATTTGTATATTGATCAATAATAGTTTGTTTTGTTTTTGATTTTTCTCGTGTATATTTAAGTGTAATAGAAATAGAATTAGATACAAGATCTCTTTTTTTGGCACGATTTGAAACTTCCTGTGATAAAGAATGAAAAACAGATTTAATGAATTCTTCATCATGACTATCATTTTCAAAAGTCGTTGAATTTCCAACTGATTTTAACTCATTCTTCTTATAATTGATTTTAGAGAAATCTTTGCCATTAGCTCTTTGATAAACAATAAATGTATTCTTTTGAAAAATAGTTCTTATTTTTTCATAGTTTTCATATTTTGCCAAATCACCAATAGTATAAATTCCCATTTGCTGTAATTTTGGAACAGTCTTTTTCCCAATTCCATGCATATCCCCTACAGGTAAATGCCAAAGTTTTTCTTTAAAATTACGATTTGTAATCATGGTTATCCCCATTGGTTTTTTCATATCACTAGCCATTTTAGCAAGAAATTTATTAGGCGCAACACCAATAGAACATTGTAATTTTAAAGTTTTAAAAACATGATTTTGAATGTCTTTAGCGGCCTGATATGGATGGATATGCTGATGTTGAATATATTCTGTCATATCAACATAGCACTCATCAATACTTGCGACTTCAAGTTTTTTTGAAAAAGATGAGATAAGCTCAAAAAATTGTTGAGATAGAGTTTTATATAGTTGAAAATGAGGTGGAACAGTAATCAATTGAGGACATAGTTCTTTTGCTTGAAATAAAGGCATAGCTGAATGAATTCCATATTTTCTTGCTTCGTAAGAGGCAGTTGTAATAATGCTGCGACGTGACTCACGACAGACAACAATAGGTTTTCCTTCTAAATCAGGATTTTGAGAGATTTCAGCACTTGCAAAAAATGCATTCAAATCAATATGAAAAATAATTTGCAAAGAAATCACCTCAACTTTCATAACTATTTTAACATATAGTTTTTATAATTATAAAGACTTTCTTTTTTTACATGATCAGTTTTATGTGCTAATCTTAATTTATCAGCAATCATTGCAATAAATTCTGAATTTGTTGGTTTCGCTTTAACTGCCGAAACAGTGTAACCAAATATATCATCAATAGCATCTGTATTTCCCCTATTCCATGCGACTTCAATAGCATGTCTAATAGCTCTTTCTACACGAGATGAAGTTGTATTATACATTCTTGCTATATCTGGATATAAAACTTTTGTAACCTGACCAAGAATTTCAATATTATAATATGTTGTTAAAATAGCTGTTCTTAAGTACATATAACCTTTAATATGCGCAGGTATTCCAACTTCATGTAAAATTTCTGTGATTTCATTTTCAATCTTCACTTTTTTATATTTTTCAGATTCATCCTGATCCATTAAATCTGTTTTTTGGAATTCAGAAGCAGTAATATAAAGTGTTGATTGAATAAAGTGTTGAATATCAAAAGGATATTTAAAGCAATAAGTGACACCAAGTTCTTCTAACATATTGCAAATTGTCTGATTTGTAAATTGGGTAATACAGATAACTTTTTGAAAAGATTGTTTATTCATTTCTTTTAGTTTTTTCAAAACGCCAATGCCATCAATTTCAGATAACATCAGATCAATAATTAATAAATCACAAGTTCTTTGATTAAAGAAATTTAAACAATCAATACCATTTTGTGCCGTTCCAACAACAGTCATTTTATTTGTTTTTTCTAAATTATATTTTATATTTTCCAATAACTCTGGTTGTTCGATAGCAATAAATGTTTTCATAATTTCCAATTTTCCCTTTCGATTTCTTCTCATCAGCAAATTTATTATATATGTGTCAAATTCATATTCCTAGTCTTTATACAAAAAATAAATGTGAAAAAATGAATTTATATCTATTCGTCAAAATTTTCACTGCTTTTTTCGACATAAAGTTTGTTAAAAAGTCTAATCGTGTTGAAATAAGAAAAAGAGAATCTAGCAGGATTCTCTTTCTATTTGTCGTTTTTAAGCATCCAATCAATATATAATCCATAACCTTGATGAACATTGTTTATGTCAACATGTGTTACACATCCAATGAGTTTATTGTTTTGAATGATAGGTGAACCACTCATTCCTTGAACAATACCATTTGTTAATGACAGAACTTCTTCATCTGTTATTTCGAAAGTTATACCCTTTACATCAGGCTCGTTTTGTTTCTTTAAATCAGTGATGCGAATTGAACAACGACTGACTTCGTGACCATTGAGAACAGTTAAAAAATAAGCTTCTCCCAATTCAATCTCATCCATAGAAGCCGTTGAAATTGTTTGAAGTTGATCAGAAAGATTTGTATATTGGCCATAAATACCATAATTATTATTTTCATACAATCTTCCTATTTCAATAGAACCGATTTCAGCAATTTTTTCTCCTGGATTTCCATTTTGAGAAGGGTTTATTTTTTTAACATACGAATTATAAACTGTTCCATTTTTAATCGTTGTATCACTTGATAATGAAGTATCATACATCATATGTCCTAATGCTCCAAAGTGATGTGTTTCAGGGTTATAATACGTCATCGTCCCTATGCCAGTTAAACCATCCTGAACATAAAGTCCAGTCGTAAATTGATCATCTTTTTTTTGAAATTTCAATTCTTTTTTTATGGTCTTATACTGACGTTTTAAGGTTAACATAATTTTTTGATTCTTTTCTACACTGTTTTTAACAGATTCCATTAACTCTGAAATAGATTCTACATTCTGCTGATTCACTTGCGTAATTAAATCACCAGACTGATAGCCATCACTTGCTGGATTATAAGGACGATTGTCAATAGAAATATCATAAGTTCCAGTAATCATAATACCTTCATAATCAAGCTCGATACCTATTGATTGACCACCTAGAATAACATCTGCTGCAAAGACTTGAAAGGATGGGAATACTAATGAAACGACAGTGATGAGTGATATACTCAACTTTTTAAAAAGCAAAGCATATACACCTCCTTGTAATCAAATTGATTACATTTTATTTTGGCATATATGCTTTATTTTATGCATCTAATAATTTTTTAGCATTTGCTATAGCTTCTTGAGTCATAGTTTCACCAGATAACATTTTTGCAATTTCTATAATTTTTTGGTTAGAATCTAGAAGATGAATAGAAGTGATAGTTTCATCATCAGTTGATTTTTTTTCAATACAATAATGATAATCTGCCAAAGCTGCAACCTGAGGTAAATGAGTAATACAAATAACCTGTTTTTTTAAAGCTGTTTTTTTCATTTTTTCACCAATTTTCGTTGCTACTTTTCCACTGACACCAGTGTCAATTTCATCAAAAATAATAGTATCAATACTGTTATATTCTAAAATTGTTGTTTTTATTGCTAACATTATACGTGAAATTTCTCCCCCACTTGCTGTTTCGTTTAAAAGGCTTAAATCTTGTCCCTGATTGATAGAAACCATAAATTGTACATTAGTACATCCTAGTGGCTGAAGCATTTGAGATTCTTTTATTTGAACTTTAAAAATAGCTTTATCTAAATATAAGTCTTGGAGTTCTTGATGAATATCAGCTTCAAATTTTTTAGCATATTTTTTACGTATATGATGCATTTGCATTGCGATATCTTTTGTTTTCTTTTCTTGTTGCTGAAGCTTATTTTGAAGCTGTAAAATATATTCTTCTCTATTTTCAATAGTTTGAATTTTTTGTATTAATTCATCATGATATTCCTGAATATTTTGCATTGTAAAACCATATTTTCTTTTTAATCTATTGACTTTAAATAAAATGTCTTGAAGTTCATTAAAACGATATTCATCAAAATGAAAAGAACGATATGTATCCAGTATATTTTCTGTAATATCTAATAAGTTATAATAAAGATTTTGTATACTTTCTACAGGTTCCTCAAACTCTTGATAAGAAGATAATGATTGGATTTCATAAGTAGCCTCTTTTAATTTTGGTAAAACACCTTGACCATTATTCATAAGTTGTTCAAAATTTTGAATACATGCATTCATTTTCTCATAATTTTGTAATATTTTTAATTCTTCTTCAAAACGATCTATTTCATCATCTGTATAACTGACTTCTTCAATTTCTTTTAATTGACTTTTTAAAAAATCAAGCTGTTCATCTGACATATCTTCTTGAATAGTTTGATTCAAATGTTGTTGTATATCTTTATATTGTTGAAATTGAGTTTGATAATCTAAGAAAAGATCTTGTAGCTCATCTTTTGCATATTCATCCAATAAAAGGATATGATTTTTTTGAGCAAAAAGTTTTTGTGTTTCAAATTGAGAATGAATATCAATCAAATAAGGCATTAATAACTTTAAAGCATTATGAGTAGATGATTGATAATTGATTTTAACTTGACTCTTACCATTACTTTGAATATTTTTTGTAATAATAAATTCGTCATCAGCTTCTATATGTAATTGCTGACATATGGCTTCTAGTTGAGGTGTTACAGTCACATCAAAAACACCTTCAATGACAGTTTCTGAACATCCTTTTTTGACAAATGAAGCGGAAGAGCGGTTACCACATAATTGTCCAATAGCATCAATCACAATAGATTTTCCAGCTCCTGTTTCTCCAGTAATAACGCTCATTCCTTCTTGAAAATCAATTTTCATTTTATCAATAATAACAAATGATGAAACATATAAACTTTTTAACATGTATTTCACCTACCCTTTAAAATGGCTGTGTGCTTCTTCGACAACTTTATAAATATCTATATCTTTATCTACATTCTGACGATGAATAAAGCATCCTAAAAACTCAATATTCCCTTCTCCTCCAGTAATTGGCGAGTAAGTCAGTCCCTGTAAAGAAAATCCTTGTTCATGGGCATATGTAATAACTTCTTGAATGACTCTTTGATGAATTTCAGGTTGAGAAACAATTCCATGTTTTCCTACATCTTCTCTGCCAGCTTCAAATTGTGGTTTAATTAAAGCTACACAATATGAATCCTTTTTTAAAATCTGAGATAAAGCAGGAAAGATATGTTTTAACGAAATAAACGAAACATCAATACTCGCAAAATCCGGTTGACCATATTGAAATAAATCCATTGTAGCATATCGAAAGTTTGTTTGTTCTAAAACGTGAACACGAGGATCATTTCTTAATTTCCAGACTAACTGATTTGTTCCAACATCTAATGCATAAACCTCTCTAGCACCATGTTGTAAAGCACAATCTGTAAATCCTCCTGTAGAAGAACCAATATCAAGCATTAATAGATGATTTAAATCTAAATTAAAAATTTGAATAGCTTTTTCAAGCTTTAGTCCGCCACGTGATACATAAGGCAATTTTTCTCCTTTGATATACAAATGTGAATCAACTGGTATTTTAGTACCAGGTTTATCAATATAGTCATAATCATCACGAACGATTCCCGCCATTATAGCTCGCTTTGCCTTTTCGCGAGAATCAAATAATCCCTGTTCTACACAAAGAATATCAACTCTTTCCTTCTTCATCAAGTATCTCCTTTACTTTTTGTTTTAAATCATCTAAATGTATATGTTCTATTTTGAATAATGTGTCTAAATCTCCCTGAGGTGTGTAATGGTCATCAATTCCTATATAATCAATAGTCATAGGCATTTTCTTTCTTGAATAATAATGAGCAATAGATGCACCTAACGACCCAATCATCAAATCAGTTTCATAAACAAGTATATGTTGATGTGTTTGAGACAGTTCATCAAGAATATTTTCATCCATAGGTTTAATAAAACGTGCATTAATTAAATTAACTGGTAATTGTTCTGTCATAAGCCAATGAGCAACACGATCAACTTTTACATCATAAGTCATAATAGTTAAAGCATTCTGTGAATCAAAGATAATCTTTTCCCATGATCCTATACTTATCTCCTTATCTAAAGAAACATCTTTATCTTCAATATTCCCCTTTGGAAATCTGAGAATATATGGATGTTGAAAGTGACGAAAAACAGTATTTATCATCATTTTCATTTCAATAGCATCTTTAGGTGTCATAATAACAAGATTTGGAATAGATGAAAGAATACTCATATCAAAAACGCCATGATGTGTTTCACCATCTGCACCAACAAGTCCACTACGATCCACGCCTATGAGACATGGTAATTGCATTCTTGCAATATCATGGTTGATCTGATCATATGCACGCTGTAAAAAAGAAGAATAAATAGTAATAAATGGTTTCTTTTGAGCATTTGAAAGTCCAGCAGCAAAAGTCATAGCATGTTCTTCAGCAATGCCTACATCAAAAGCACGATCAGGAAAAGTATCAAAAATATGACGCAGACAGCTTCCTGATATCATTGCTGGTGTAATTGTTACAATGTCCTGGTCTTCATACATCCATTTTTCAATATGTCTTGCAACAACTTCACTCCAGCTAATCATAGAACTTTCTTTTGAACGAATACCTTCACGATAATCAAATGGAGCAACACCATGATATACTCCATAGTAATCATTTTCAGCAAGAGGGTATCCTTTTCCTTTTACAGTATGGACATGAACAACAACACTATGATCCATTTCAGATGCCAAACTCAAAGCATTAAAAAGATCATGAAAATCATGACCATTAATAGGTCCTATATAATCTAAACCAAATTCACCAAAAATATTATCATTAATAACATTGTTTTTTATTTGATCTTTCACTTTTTTTGTTATTTTATAAACTTTTTTTCCTAAATTTGATTTACTCAAAAAAGAAATATAATTATTACGAGCGTTTTTATATTGCGTAGACATACGAATATCAGAAAAGAAATTACTTAAGCCACCAACATTTCTAGAAATAGACATATTATTATCATTAAGAATAATAATCACTTTAGAATCAACAGATCCAATATAATTAAGCGCCTCAAATGATTCCCCACTCATAAGTGCAGCATCACCTACAACACATATCATTTCACCTTGTTCGTGATTTAAATCTCTAGCAATAGCCATTCCAATAGCTGCTGATAATGCTGTTGATGAATGACCAGCTTCCCATACATCATGAATACTTTCTTTTTTCTTTTGAAAACCACTCAAACCATTATATTGTCTAAGTGTTGAAAATTGTGCAGCTCGTCCTGTCAATATTTTATGAACATAAGATTGATGTCCAACATCAAAAATGATTTTATCTAATGGTGAATCAAAAATATAGTGTAAAGCAATTGTTAATTCAACAACCCCCAAATTACTAGAAAAATGTCCACCTGTTTCAGATACATGATGAATAATAAACGACCTGATTTGATCAGCCAGTTCTTCTAGTTCTTCAATATTTAATTGTTTTAAAAACTGAGGATTCTTGATTTGCTCAAGTTTCATTTAACTCACCCTTTTCAAAATTTTTATAAACAATTCTAAAATCAATCCATGATTAATTTGCATTGCATAAATTCTTTCATAACATTTTTGGAATAATTCTTCGATTTTTTTCTGTGAAGCTTCGACTCCTATCAAGCTTACATAAGTAGATTTATGATTTTCCAAATCACTTCCAACCTTTTTTCCTAACTCTTCAGTCGTCCCTGTAACATCTAAAATATCATCCTGAATTTGAAATGCTAAACCTAAGTCAAAACCTAGTTGTTTCCATGCATCAAGATCACTTTTTTTGGCGATACAGGCAGCCATTTGCATGCTAACTGAAATTAACTCTCCTGTTTTATGTTTATGGATATCTTCTAATTGAGATAAATCAGCTTTTCGATTTTCAAAATAAAGATCTTGTTGTTGCCCATAAATCATCCCATTAATTCCACTTGCCTGATACAAAAGATTAGTTAGTTGAACTTTTAAAGAATCATCAAGTGAAGTTGTTTGTAATATGATATTAACTCCTAAATTTAATAAAGCATCTCCAGCCAAAATAGCTGTAGCTTCATCAAATTCTTTATGACACGTTTTTCTTCCTCTTCTTAAATCATCATTATCCATACCAGGTAAATCATCATGAATAAGTGAATAAGTATGAATCATCTCAATTGCACATGCAACATCTAAATATTGATGGTAATCAAATTGATAAGCTCTTAACACTGTTAAAAATAAAATTGGACGCAAACGTTTACCAGGTGCCAATAATGAATATAACATTGCATCCTTGACTCTTCCATCTTTCAATGGTTCACATAATTCCGCTAAACGTTGATTAATTTCTTCTTTCATTGTATCCATTGTATTATTCCCCATTCTTAAATTCTTTGAGCTTTCCATCTTCATATATTTGTGCAACTTTTTCTTGAATATTTTTTAGTTTTTCATCACAATATTTGGAAAGAGTAATACCTTCTTGAAATAAAGCTATGCTATCTTCTAATGCAATTTCATTATTTTCAAGTAAACTTACAATTTCTTCTAAACGCTTTATAGCTTCTTCATATGTCATTGCTTCCATTTTCTCACCTACTTTATTTGTGCTTTTCTCATACCATCATAAAATTGTATATCAATAAGATCGTCTGTTTTTACATCATTTTGAGATTTTATAAGTTGATTATCCTTCTTTATTAAAGTATAACCTCTCTGCATAACTTTTAAAGGGCTTAAAGCATCAAGTTGGATAATCAATTGTTGGATTTTATAGTTTTGTTTTTGTATATTTTGATCCATTTTTTGCTTTAACTGTTTTTGATGATGTAAAAGCTGTTGTTCAACTTTCATATTTAATAACTTAAACTGATAAGAGAACTGATCTTGTAAATGTGTTAGACGTAATATCTCTTGTGAATAAAGAGCTTCTGGTGTTGTTAAAAAATAAGAATTTTTTAATCTATTTAATGTTTGTTGACAATTTTGAAGATAGTGGTTCATATCATGCACCAATTGTTGGGTTAATCCATTCAAATGTTTTTTTAATTCTTCCTGATCAGGCGTAGCGCTTACAGCTGCTGCTGTTGGAGTTGGACAACGCAAATCACTGACAAAATCGCATATTGTAAAATCTAATTCATGTCCAACGGCACTAATAATAGGCGTCTGGCATTGAAAAATAACGCGGGCTAAAGCTTCTTCGTTAAAATTCCACAAATTCTCAATTGTACCACCACCACGTGTTATCACAATTAAATCAAAACCAATGCGATCTACATTTTGTAAAGTTTCGATAATTTTTAAATATGCATTTTTCCCTTGGACTGGAATTGGGAAAAAAATCAATCTTACAAAAGGGAAACGTGAATGTGCAATTTCAATAAAATCATGAACAGCATCTCCACTTTTAGCTGCTAAAATAGCGATAGATTTAGGAAAACGAGGTATAGGCTTTTTATACTTTTCATCAAATAAGCCTTCTTTTGCTAATTTCTTTTTCAAATCTTCAAATGCTAGATATAACTTTCCTAGGCCATCCTGTTCAATTGATTGTACATATAACTGATATTCACCAGTGACTTCATAAACCGAAACACGGGCTCGTATATACACTTTCATTCCATTTTCCAATTGAAATTGAAGTTTTTTTGCTGCCGAAGAAAACATAACTGCTGAAATTCTTGAATGATCATCTTTTAAAGTGAAATAAAGATGACCACTAGGATGTGGTCTATAATTTGAAATTTCACCAGTAATATAGACATTATGCAAAGAAGCATCCTGATCAAATCTTGCTTTTATATATTTATTTAATGTATGTACACTAATATATTTTTTTGCATCCATTAAGCAATATGTCCTAAAATACCATTAATGAATTTATAAGATTCATCATCACAGAACTTCTTAGCATTAACAACAGCTTCATTAATCACAATTGTTTTAGGAAGATCGGATTCCAACAATTCACAAGCCGCAATTAATAAGATGGCTCTTTCCATAACGCTTAAACGTTCAAAAGTCCAACCTTTCTTTAAATGTTTTTCTAATAATTTTTGATAAGATTCTTTACTCTGTAATGTTGTTTCTACTAACCACAACGCAAATTTTAACGAATCTTCGCTTTTTGATAACTTTTCATTTTCTGATATATAAGTACGCATTTCATCAAGAGAAGTTCCTACTAATAAATTTTGATAAATACAAATCGTAGCTTGTTCTCTCGCTATTTTTCTATGTGTTTTTTCCATATAATTAAGTTGCCTCCACAATTTTCAAATATATTACATTTTACCACAATTATATATAAAAATAAACAAAAGAAAAGTAAGAAATCATTTTCTTACTTTAATCAAACTCAATATTATCAACTTCAATATTGATGTGTTGTACGTCAACATCAGTCATTTGTTTAACAGCAACTGCTATTTTCTCCTGAATTTCTTTTGTTATTGATGAAATATTAACACCATATTTAATACGAACATGGATACATATATAAACTTCATTATCTTTTATTGAGCAGTTTACTACTTTTTTTGTACCGGGAATCTGCATTCCCTTAGATGTATCTAAAGAAACATTTTTCATTTCATTGACAGTTCTCTTTGTAATTTCATCAAACACTTGAACATTCATCAAAATCTTTCCATTAACACGTCCTTGTGTATAAGTATAGTATTCATTATGTGCCATAACATTACCTCTCTTCTTACTACTATTGTATATAAAAAGTTACAAAAATACAAGTTTTATTCATCAATAAATTTAACTTCCACCTGATATGAATCACCTACTAAATTAAGAACTTCTTTAATGACATTTGAAGCATCACTTTGTGTTGCATCCTTTTTCAAAATTGTTATTTTGACAGTCTGATTATCAATTTCTACATAACTTTCCTGATAACCAAGTTCCCCTAATTGTGTGACAATTGATTTTTCTTTTTCAGTCACATTTTTTGTTTCACTTATAGTTTCTAGTGCTTCATTAATAGATTCAGAAGTGCTTGATTCTTTTGCAATAATTTCATTGTTTTTAGTAATAATATCTTCTCTTTTTTTATCAAGCTGATTCTGTAATTGTTCAATAGTAGAAATATCATTTTGAACAACTTCATTTTGTGAGGTTGGTGGTAACATGATGTAATAAATTGATAACACAAGAATAAGACTAAATAAAGTTAAAAATGTAAAAGCCTGTTTATTCATATTCATTCTCCTTTTTTCTATATACTATATGATAAAACAGACTTAATTATGAAAAAAAGAGCTTACGCTCTTCCTTGATATTTACCATCAACTGTATTAACAATAACAACTTCACCTTCATTAATAAATAAAGGAACTTTAATTTGATATCCAGTTTCGATAGTTGCATTTTTTGTTGCTCCAGTTGCTGTATCACCTTTTACAGCTGGTTCAGTTTCAGTAATTTTAAAAGCAACATTAATTGGTAATTGAATTCCTAAAACTTCACTTTCATAACTTGTTATTTCTACTTCGTCTGAAGGTTTTAAGAAATTCTTTTCCCATTCAAGACGACTAGCAGGAATTTCAATTTGTTCATAAGTTTCATTATCCATGAAAACAAAGCTATCTCCTGAATCATATAAATATTGCATTTTTCTTTTTTCAATCATTGCTAAATCAACTTTTGCAGTAGGATTATAAGAAACTTCAGTAATAGCACTTGTTCTCATATTTTTTCTTTTTACCATATATTTTCCTGATAATCTACCTTGTTTATTTTGATCATTAGAAATACATAAAAAAAGATCATTATTTTCTGTATATGCATTTCCTGGTTTTAATTCTTTAATGTTGACTGCCATAAAAAATATCTCTCCTTTGCTATATGTCTTCTAGATTATAGCAAATTTCAATGATATTGTAAAATAAAAAAGTGCATTGTACTATTGCTTTAGAAAAAAAGAATAAAGATAAAATCTATTGCAAGTAAAATATAGGTCATAACTTTTAGATTGCGTTTCTTTTTTTCATCTATCATTGCCTTATTACAATAACATGTTAATAAAAAACAAATAATCAAAATACCAAAAACAATATAATAAATCATAAAATAGAACCTCCTATACATATTCAAATTTTAAAATGGCTCCTGTATCCACTTCTACCCACACTAAAAAAGAATACTGCATCTGTTTTGTTTGAACAAATGTTGTGACTTCATAATAATTCCCTAAATCATCTACGGTTGATATCACTTCATTACCATTAAAACTGTAATCATCACTTAGTAAAATATCATTTTGAACAGTATCGCTATAATATTTTACCAAGAAAATTTCTAAATTTTTTTGTTTCAATAACAAAGAAATAGAATGGAGCTGGCTGGCAGATTGAAGAATATAAAAACTCGTTATAGATAATGCTAATGTTAAAAGCATAAAAACAATTAATACGATTTGAAGAATAGATCCCCTTCTATTCATTAGTAACGATTTCATCTTGTCCTTCCTCTTTTTCAGAAGTAAACGCATATGTCAATAGAAAAGAGTAACGTTGACGATCTCTTGTTAAATGGATATATATCAAATCATTTTCAATAGAAAAAGAAACATCATCAACATGAAATAATAATATTTCAAATCCTGGCGTTTTTACTAATCTATTGTTATCAAGAATAAGCGAGTTCTCTTCTCCATCAAAATCTAAATAGCGAAATACCTCTCCAACTTCTATGTACGATGTTCCAATGGTATATTGACTGCATTGTTTGGCTGCAATATAAATATCTTCATTATTTGCAGTATGATGAGTATAAGCGTATTGTATAAGATTAAATAAACCAGTTAAAGTGAAAATAATCATCAGTGTTATTGAAAGAGATAATAATACTTCAATTAAAGTAAAACCATCTCGATGATACTGACGTAATCTTGTGAATATGTGAAATCACCTTCTTCTTTTAACAATAATTGATAATCTTGATGTATCTTTATTTCCTTTTTGTATAATATTGAAAATAAACTTATAAAGAGAATAAAAACTGAAATAAAAATTCCAAAAGCAAACAAGCTTTCAATTAATGTAGTTCCTTTTCTATTGAACATAAAAACTACCACTTCCAATCTGATAAACAAGTGTATAAACTTGACTCCCACAATAATAGGTGAGTGTCTTTGCTCCTTGAATGTTTCCATTTTCATTAAATGTCAGCTGATGTGATTCAAATGAATCATTTGAATCAAGAGTAAAAGTTTGTGAGGATTCTTCCCATTCGTATTGAATAAAATCAGATGCAAAAGTCACTGTCACTTGCGTTTTTAGATTCATAGCTGTCAATTTCGCCTGATATAAAAAACGTGTTATTTCTTCAATCTTTGTATGATCGTTTTTGACTGGTAAATGTATGCGCCACGACAAACAAAATAACATACACATAATCATGAGAACAAATAATGTTTCAATCATAGTGAATCCTGATTTATCGTACATAGGCTTGCCCATTTTTGATAGATATTTTCTTTCCATTTGGACAGACACCTTGCTTTTCTGTTAAATATGGATCAGAGCCACTTGTTAAATCAGAAATCTTAGTAGGTAATTTACCATTTTCAATTTCATATAACAAAATTTGTGAATTGACAACCTCAATTTGAGCTTCACACCCTTTATTTTTAACAACAGTATTTTTAGATGTTACATTAGGAATAACAAGAAGTAGAATAACTAAAATAACACTAATACAGAAGATCATTTCAATTAAAGTAAACCCTTTTTTATTAAACATATTAACTTTCCTTTCTATTATATATTTGATATGGAATTCATCATAGGAATAATAATGGCTATATAAATTGTAATGACAAACAAAGCCACAAAGCCATAAATCATAGGAATCAGATATTTTAAAAAACGTTCTATATAATAATCTAAATATTCATATGTAACCTGAATATAATAAGATAATGAATGTCTTTGTTGTGGATTTTTCATATACATCTGAAAAAAAGATATAAATAAATCATCAAAATATTCAAAGTCTTCCAATATTTCTTCTAAGTTCTCACCTCCATACAATCGATTATTTATCTCATACAAAATAATTTTTAAATCACTATCCGTCATCTGTTCATTTAAAATGCTTATAACACTGGTACTGTCAATATCTTCACTTAATAATTCATGAAAGTATAATGCAAATTTGAGTGAAAAATATTTTTGTAAAATCAGCTTAAATATCGGCCATTTGAGATACATTTCAATAATTCTATATAATTTATGCTTTAACGCATAAATCAGCCTTAAAACAAGATATAACGCTATAAAAACAGCACCAATAATAAAACTTGGTATAAAATAAAAAAAGCTAAATAAAATCTCTATAAGAAATGATTTTTCGATTTGGAAAGAACTAAAAAGCTGATTGACATTCGGTAACAGCATAAACACAACAAATAGTGAAAAAAGAAATAAAAAAGTCACCAATATAGAAGGGTATGTTAACTTTGATTTCAGTTTATTTTGATATTCTTCTTTCATTATGCATATATCTAGGCTTTTCTTAATTGCTTCTGATAAACAATTTTTATTTTGAAAAAAACGAAAATATTCGCAGAACAAATGTGGTAAAGAAGAATTCAATAAAATGTTTTCTATTGATTCACCGTGATTTAACTGCTCCAACATTTCATCAATAACATGATAATGAATCATTTGCTGACATAAACGTAAAGCTTCTTCAATACTATAACCTGCTTCCAATAAACCATACAGATTTTTTAATAACAAATAATCTTTATTCATAGACAAGTTCCTCTTCAAATAATTCAGATGGGAATCCCATTTCAATGAATTGATGAGCTGCTTTATGAAAAGAAAGATAAGAAAACTCCTGATGATTTAGATATTTGTCTATATCCTCTTTTTTCATGAGTTCAGATATGACAAATGCCTTTTTATTTGCCACGTCATATTTCATACGCTGTGAAATAATGCCTACAACAACATCAAGTATATCGGTTTTGTGAATACCCAAATTCATAAAGCGTTTAATAGAAAGTGGTGCATTACTAGCATGGATAGTTGTTAAAACAAGATGTCCAGTTAAAGCACAAGTCAAAGCTATTCTTGCTGTTTCTTCATCTCTAATTTCACCAATCATAATAACATCTGGATCATGTCTAAGGATTTGTCTAAGCGTATCATAATATGTAATACCAATCTTTTCATTCAACTCAATCTGTAAACAACCATCCAAATGAATTTCAATAGGATCTTCTATTGTAATGATGTTTTTTTGAGAGTCATTAAGAATTTGTTTTAAAACAGTATATAAAGTTGTTGATTTTCCTGAACCTGTAGCTCCACTTATAAAAAAGAGTCCATGACTTTGTTTCGATAACCAACAAAGATAATCTTGTATTTCTTTTTGATATGTAAGTTCTTGAATCGAACGTAATTCATGATTGTTTAAAATTCTTATGACAATACTTTCAAATTCTAATGACGGTAAATAAGAAACTCTTAAGAAATATTTTTTCTGATTCATTTTTAAAGAAATATTTCCAGTTTGTGGCATCAAACGATAATTCGTATGAATCAATGATTTATATTTAATAAAATTCATTAATTTATACCCTTTTTCATTTTCTAAAACATCATACAGTTTTAACTCACCAAAAATACGAAATTGAATTCTCAAATCTTTTTTTAATAACATATGAATATCCGTAGCTTTTTGATTCAATGCACGATAAATCATTTTTTCAAATAGTTCATCCATAATAACCCTCCTATTATATATATACGCATTATTTTTTCATTTTTCTTTTTTTCAACAAAAAAAGATCATAAATTTTTATGATCTTAAAAATGGATTATGCTTTTGTTCATAATTTAATGAGCTTTCTTCTCCATGCCCAGGGAGTAAACGTGCATCAAACTGTAAAGATTTAATTTTTTCTAAACTTTCTTTAGTAGTAAGATGAGATGATGTGGGGAAATCATAACGACCAATCGAACCAGCAAACAGAACATCACCACTAAATAAAGCATTTTCTTGAGGAACATAAATCATGCTGCTTCCATAACAGTGTCCTTCTAACAATAGCCACTGAACTGTCATCCCTATAATATTCATTGTAGAAGTTGCTTCCAAAAGAGGAGCTTTTAAAGTAAACGATTCTCCCATCATTGCAGATAGATTATATTGAGGATTTCTTATGATTTCAAATGATTCTTTTTGTGCATATACTGGACATTGAAATCTTTCATATAAATAATCAACAGCGCCAATATGATCAAAATGTCCATGTGTCAATAATATAGCTTTTAATTCTAACTCTTTTTCTTCTAAAAATTTAGCAACTTTTTGTCCTTGAGCACCTGGATCAATAATAAAACATTCATGATTATCATTATATATAACATAACAATTTGTTTGCATTGTTCCTAATATTAATTTTTTTATCATTATCTTCGTTCCTTTCAAAATAAAGAAAAAAAGCCAAAAAGGCTTATTTTTTTTCTTTATGAGTTGTTTTTTTATTACATCTAGGACAGTATTTTTTGACTTCCATTCTTTCTGGATGATTTCTTTTATTTTTTGTATTAATGTAGTTTTCTTCACCACATTCAGTACATTTTAAAATGATGTTTTCTCTCATTTTTACACCTCCATCACGACTTTGCCATACTATAATAGCATAAACAATTCAAAATTACCATAAATTTTTCACTTTTTATCCATATTTTTCAAAATACTTTTCAAATGCATATTTTGATAGAGTCGTACATGTCCCTCCACCAGCATCAGGTAATGCTTCAGCAATACAAGCAACAGCTATTTCTGGATTATCATAAGGAGCATATCCAATAAAGCCTCGATTGGCCCATACGTCACTTGTTCCTTCATAAACTTTCTGTGCAGTCCCAGTTTTTCCTGCTGCTTCATAATCTCCATTGACACCACTCGCTAGTCCTGACACACAACCCATTCTAAATCCAGTATGAATTGTATCAAAAGCTAATTTATAACTTGAGACATCATCGAGTACTTTTACCTGATGTTGTAAAAGTGATATCTTTGTACCATCGTCATCTTCTGTAAAAGATTCCATAAAAAGATGTGGTTGAACTCTTTTACCACCATTGGCAATTGAGGAAACATATTGTGCCATTTGAATTGGTGTATAAGTATCATATTGTCCAATTGCAAAGTCAAGAAAGTTACCAGCTTGTCGTTGTGTAACACGACCACGATAGCCTAAGGCTTCACTAGGTAAATCTATACCTGTCTTTACACCTAATCCTAATTCTCCTACATCAAGTCTCATCTGATCAAATGCTGAATCCCTAATAGACAAAGGCTCTCCGTATTCATAAGTTCCTCCACCTAATAAGGTTGCAACATAAAACATATAAATATTCGAAGATTGCGACAATGCTTCTGCAGCATTTAAACGTCCTAATCCACCTGTATCCCATGAAAACTTGGTCGGTGTACCAGCTATTTTAAAACCACTACTTGTATCATCAAATTCCGTGTATTGATTAATCACACCATGTTTAATACCTGCATATATTGTTCCACCTTTAAATGCCGAACCTATTTCAAATGCGTTTTGAACAGCGCCACCAGCCAATTCATAAATATCTCCCTTTTCATCTCTTTGATAACCACACATTGCATAAATGGCTCCTGTATTAGGATCAATCATAACAAGATAAATGTTATTAGCATATCTATATATTGAACTCGTATGTGCCTTCATTTGTTTTTCGATTTCATCAGTAATCGCCGATTGTAAATCCCAATCAATAGTCAAACGAATATTATCACCTTTTGTCCCGCTTGATACAGTTTCTACAACAGGATTTCCATCACTATCATAAGCCAAGGAATAAGTTGCTGGAGTTCCAGCCAAAATATTTTCATATTGCATTTCTAAACCACTTATTCCTACACGTGAATCATTGTTATAATCCTGAGCTAATAATATATCTTTTGTACTTGCAGGCAATCCTTCTTTTTTCGATGTTACTCTTCCTAAAACAGATTTAAATTCTGTACCATACGTATTTTCTCTTGACCAGTCATTTGTTACTTTAACACCACGTAAAATATCAGAATTTTCACCAATGAGACTTGCTTCTTTAACTGTTAAACCTTCTAATAAAACAACTGATCCACTTGTACAGTTTTGAATTTTTGAATAAATCATATAATACTTCATATCATCATCAGATAAATTGTCTTTTAACATCTGACTTGTAATACGACT
Source organism: Massilimicrobiota sp. An142 (assembly GCF_002160725.1). Classification (NCBI taxonomy): domain Bacteria; kingdom Bacillati; phylum Bacillota; class Erysipelotrichia; order Erysipelotrichales; family Erysipelotrichaceae; genus Massiliimicrobium; species Massilimicrobiota sp. An142. The sequence continues at coordinate 27,898 of NZ_NFLD01000010.1, forward strand.
TAATTGTAATTGATAAATTTCATCACTTGAATATGTCGATCTTTCTTCGCTAGTGATTAAATCATTAATTAAATCATCTTTAGTATCCTTGCATTTTAAAATCAAATAATCTTTTTTATCTCTTTCAGTTACACTTTTAATATCAACATTTACATTTTTGACTAAAAAATTTGCAATGATTTTGATATCATCTTGCGTAATACTTTGTACGGCATAATAAGTCGCACAATTGATATTTTTATTGTAAGAAAGTCTTTTATAATTTCGATCATAAATATTACCACGGAATGTATCAGCAGTAAAAAGACTCGTATTATATTGTTTAAGTTTTGTTGAATAATATTCCTGTTGAGAAATTTGAGTAATAAACAAACGTATCAACAAGACAACACCAACAACACCAATAACTCCCATTAAAATTTTAAATCTTCTTGAGATGACATTATCAGTTTGATTTTTAATTTGGGTTTCAATTTCTTTTTGCCCTTCAAATCGAATGGGATTTTTTTTGAATAAATTCAATTTTAATGCACCTCCTCGACTTATTATATTATATACAATCTAGAAAGTAAATCAACCCATAAGAAAAAGAGAATTTCACAAATTCTCTTAATCATCATCAACAGAAAGAATAGCCATAAAAGCTTCTTGAGGAATTTCTACACTTCCTACTGCTTTCATTCGTTTTTTACCTTCTTTTTGTTTTTCTAAAAGTTTTTTCTTACGTGAAATATCCCCACCATAACATTTTGCTAAAACGTTTTTACGCATAGCTTTGATATTTGTTCTCGCAATAACTTTACCCTGTATTGCAGCTTGAATAGGAACTTCAAACATCTGTTTTGGGATAATCTCTTTTAATTTCTCACAAATAATACGACCACGATTATAAGCAAAATCTTTATGAACAATTGTTGATAAAGCATCTACAACATCACCATTCAATAAAATATCCATACGTGTTAATCGACTTTCTTTATAACCATCTAATTCATAATCAAAAGAAGCGTATCCTTTTGTACATGATTTTAATTTATCAAAAAAGTCATAGACAATCTCACTTAATGGAATCAGATAAACAACATTTCTTCTCAAGTCATCAATATATTCAATATCCTGATATTCACCACGTTTAGATTGGCATAGTTCCATAATTGGACCTACATATTCATTAGGTGTCATAATTGAAGCCTTAACAAATGGTTCTTCAATATGATCGATTCTTTGTGGTCCAGGCAATGCAGCAGGATTGTCAATTTCAATCATAGAACCATCTGTTAAATAACAATGATAAATAACGGATGGCGCCGTAGCTATTAATTCAAGATCAAATTCTCTTTCAAGACGTTCTTCAATAACATCCATATGTAAAAGGCCTAAAAATCCACAACGGAATCCAAATCCTAAAGCCTGTGACGTTTCCGGTTCAAAAACAAGTGATGAATCACTTAATTTCATTTTTTCTAATGCTTCTCTTAAATCTTTATACTTTGCATTATCAACAGGATACAAACCACAGTAAACCATTGGATTTAATTGACGATATCCTGGTAACTGAACATTTGAAGGTTGTTCTAAAGTTGTAATTGTATCACCGACATGAACGTCACTAATGGATTTAATCGAAGCAGCAATCCATCCAACTTCCCCTGTTACAAGTTCTTCTTTTTTAACCTCTTTTGGTGTTCTGACCCCTACTTCCAACACTTCATAAACAGCTCCAGTAGCCATAAAACGAATATGATCTCCAACTTTTATTTTTCCTTCTTTGATACAAACAAAAACAATAACACCTCGATAACTGTCATAATAAGAATCAAAAATCAAAGCCTGTGTAGGATGAGAAATATCACCACGTGGTGCAGGAACATTCAAAACAATATCTTCCAAAACATCTTCGATATTTAATCCAGTTTTGGCTGAAATCAAAGGTGCTTCATCAGCTGGTAAACCTATAATATCTTCAATTTCATGAATAACACGCTGTGGGTCTGCGCTTGGTAAATCAATTTTATTAATAACTGGTAAAATCTCTAAATCATTATCTAATGCTAAAAAGACATTAGCTAATGTCTGCGCTTCAACACCTTGAGCAGCATCAACAACCAATACAGCTCCCTCGCATGCAGCTAAAGAGCGTGAAACTTCATATGTAAAGTCTACATGACCGGGTGTATCTATTAAATGCAAAAGATATGTTTCGCCATTTTTGGCTTTATAAGTCAATTGAACAGCATTTAATTTAATAGTAATACCTCTTTCTCTTTCCAAGTCCATACTATCAAGTAACTGTTCCTTCATATCACGATCACTCACTGCCCCAGTAAGTTGTAAAATTCTATCAGCAAGAGTCGATTTTCCATGATCAATATGGGCGATAATAGAAAAATTTCTAATATGTGACTGATCAATACTCATCTTTATCTCCCCTTTCTATTCTTATCTATTTTACACAATTCTATCTTAAAAGAAAACAAAAAAATAGTCAAATGACTATTTTTTCATAAAATACTTATCCAAAAATTCAACATGTTCAACTTTGACTTCCATGATCGTTGTAGATAAATGATCAGGAGATTCAAATGTTTTAGACTGAAGCCTTCCTTTAATTCCTAAAAAACTTCCTGCTTCGCAACAATCCATAACTTCTTGAGCTATGCCTTTCCAAAGAACACAACTAATATAATCATGATCTCTAATCCCTAAATTATTACGATAAGGTCTTTCTACATCTAAGATTAAAGTTGCTAATTTAACACCAGTCGGTGTTTCTTTGAATTTTGGATTTTCAGCAAGTCTCCCTATTAAAATAATTTCATTAAACATTTTTATATTTTACCTCCTCATCTATGAGTATATAGGAAAATACAAAAAGTACCAAAAATGGTCATTTTTACCCTTTTTATAACTTTTCTTTATATTTTGGAAGCTCAAAAAACATAAAATGATAAAAAAATAGAAAAATCATACAAAAATATGAACCAATTTATTAAAATGAGTCATGCCTATAAAAGAAAAAAGTAAAGAAAATCTTTACTTTTCAAGCAAAACAAATGCAATTGCATATTTATTTTCATGTGAAATAGAAATATGAGCATGAGAATCATGTAAATAAGGCGCACCTCTTTCATCATTTAAAATTTCAATATCATGAAAAGCCATTGCTCCAATACCGACATGACAAGCTTTCATATAAGCTTCTTTACCAGCAAAACGTCCTCCTAAAAATTCTAATTGTCTTTTAGGAGAATTCATTTTTGTAAATATCTGATATTCTTTTGGCGATAAAATATGTTTAACAAAATTGAGATTATGAATATCTAAACGTTCAAGATCAATAATATCAACACCTATTCCCTTCATTAATCTTTAAACTTTTTTTCATAAAGACTCATTAATTCATCTAAACTCATAGAATCATCAATTTCATCAATGAAAGAATCCTCATCTTTGTTTTGGAAATCTAGCTTAAATTCACCAGTTCTCTCTTCAATAATTTTTAATTGATCTTGTTCTTCTTCAACAATATTTGCTATATTTCTTAAATTCTGTTCAACACTTGGTTCTTCCACTTCAACCTTTTTTGGTTTTTTTGTCTTTTCTTCTTGCACATTTTCAAAAGGACCGTAAAACGGACTAATAATGGGAATTAATTCATCTGATTCCTTTTTGACTTTCTTAACCTTAGGTTTTGCCACCTTTTTAACTTCTGGTTTTTTTGTCTCTTTTAAACCTGTCATTGGAGATATAATCTCACTCATACGATAAGTAGATTCTGCAGGCGCACTTTTTTTAACCTCTTTTTTCTTTGGCTCTTCTTTTTTGATATTTTTCTTTGTTTCAACCTCATCATTATAAATAAGAGGAGTACTAAATTTTTCTTTACGTCTTTGTTCTAAAACAGGATCAACTTTTTCAAATAATTCTTCTTCCTCTTCTTTTTTAAAAAACTTTTTAAACATTTTGCTTTCCTCCTTACAACATTATTTCTATTTCTCATTTTCTAATCAATCTGATCAATAAACTCCTGAATCTGCTGTTGTGTTTTTCTTAATTTATTGACATATCTTCCAACTTCTTTACCATCACGATAAGCGACGAAAGATGGAATACCCATAATCTCTAAATCAATACACAAATCAACCATTTCATCACGATCTATATAATAGAAAGTCCACTCTGGATTTTGTGCTACTAAATCATCAATAAATGTTTTTAAAAAATGACAATCTGGACACCATGTTGTTGAAAATACTAACATAGCATTTCCTTTAATTGCATTTTCAAATGCTTGTAAATCACTAATCTTTATTAAATTATCCATTTTTATTAACTCCTTTAAATGTTGTTTTGACTTGATATATTGGACCAAATGGAGAAAACTTTCTCTCATATTCTGTTTGAATATTATCCTCATATCCTTCACTATGATGCAAGTCTAAGCATACATCTTCAAAATGTAATCCATAGTTTTGAAATGACACCAAAGAATATTCAAACAATAAACGGTTATCTGTTTTTAAAATCAATTCACCATTATCAATAAGAATATTTTGATATACATCTAAAAATGCAGGTGATGTTAAACGTCTTTTTGTATGTCTTTTCTTAGGCCAAGGATCACTAAAATTTAAATGTATACGATTCACTTCATGTTTACCAAAAACTTCTGTTAAAAGAATGGCATCTTCTTTTAATAATTTTAAATTTGATGGTATTTTTTCTAATTGATCTATTTTTTTTATAGCTCCGACCATAACACTTGGAAATTTTTCAATTCCAATATAGTTGATATTTGGATAACGTAAAGCATTTTCAATAATAAAATCACCCTTACCCATTCCAATTTCAATATATATAGGATTTGAATTTCCAAATAACTCATTCCATTTTCCACGATATTGTTTACCATCTAAAATCACAATATCATCATGTGCAGCTAAAATATCATTAGCTTTAGGATTATTTCTTAAACGCATATAAGCCTCCTATATTTTTTTATTGTAACACAGTTTCACTCTTTAATCTATCTAATTCTTCATCAGTTAAAGGACGATAAGCTCCTAATTCAAGATTTTCATCTAAGTTTAAATTTTTCATACGTATTCTTTTTAAATAAAGAACTTCTTTACCAACAGCATGAAACATTTTCTTAACCTGATGGAATTTTCCTTCATAGATTTCTACTTCAATCTCACTATGATTTTGTGTTGTTGATAAAATTTTTAAATGTGCACTTTGACATTGAAATTCATTATCAATAACAACACCAGATAAAAAGGTTTGAACATCATCATCTGTTACAACACCTTGAATTTTTGCATAATACACTTTAGGGCAATGTTTTTTAGGTGATAACAGCTGATGAGCAAGAACACCATCATTTGTAATCAATAATAAGCCTTCAGTATCAACATCTAATCTCCCAACAGGAAATAAATCTTGGCGATAATTTTCTTCAATTAAATCAATAACAGTTGGATAAACATTATCTTCAGTGGCACTCACATAGCCAGCAGGTTTATTTAACATATAATAAACATATTCCTGATAATGAATACGTTCATCATCAACATAGACCTTATCTCCTACAGGATCAACATGATGTTTATCTTTTTTAATAACTTCACCATTGACTTTCACATAACCATTTTTGATTAATTGTTTTACTTCTTTACGTGTCCCAAAACCACAATGGGCTAATAATTTATCTAATCTCATGATTGTACCTCAATATATTTTTCTACTTTTTGTGTTTTTTCTTTATCCAAATAATAACAAACATATATTTTTACATCTTGTATCTTTTCAGTTTCTCCAGAAAGCTGAACTCCTTTATAAAAATGTTGACTTTTATCAATATAATCAACTTTCATGTGGCTGATAGAGTCATCAACAATTCCTAAAACCGGACACATCTTTTGATCATCTTCATGAGCATATGCCATAGCCTCGATATAATACATATCAACCTGTGGCTGGTCGATAATAACATCATAACGATAACTATCTTCTAAATCATAAAAAACAACTTGAACATGAAATGGATAATCTGTATCAAATTCCTGATGTGATATTAACTGTTCTTTAATTTGATAATATTCCTGAAATTGTTCATCAGAAGATGATGATTGACATGCCACACAGAACAAAGAAATCAATAAACATAATAATATTTTTTTCATATCATCACCGCTTCTATTATAACAAATTTATAATTAGATAGCTATATGAAATCATCATGCTCATAATGAAAAAAGGTATCATTATGACTAGCATAACAATACCTTATTTTCAATACAACATTGAAAAATTTATTTTCCACGACATTCAAATGTATCACAAGCAGTTTCTGCATTTTTCTTTGCTTCAACGCAGTGACAATTACCGACATGAATACAGTTTGCTTCACAACATCCATCACAATAATATTTACAACTATCTACGCTACATTTAACATCCTTAGCCATAGTTTCACCTCCATATATTATTATGGCTTGATGGACTATGAATATACAATCAAACAACTAAAACTGTATTCAAGATTTCCATGACATGATGTTAAAGCAACCTGATATTGCATATCCTGAATTTGTGGATTTTCTTTTTGAATAAATTCATTAAGTGCATCTTCTAAATCCAATTCATGTGTTTTTTCTATGATTTTAATTTTCATATGTCTATTATAACATCATGACCATATTCAATTTGTCAACTATTGACGTATTTCAATAGCAAATTGGCAACTGAATTCTTGTTGTGGTTCTAATGAAATGATACCTTCTTTATCTTTAAATTCGCCATCAAAGTCGATATAATCTCCATGTCCGTTCCATGGTTCTAAAGCTAATAATCCACCGACATGTTTACTTGCCCAGATACCAAGATGTGGATAATTTTTCATATGGAAATAAATAGCTTTTTGATGATTAATTGATTTTAATGCAACATAACTTGATTGAAAATTTTTAAACACAATAGCATCATTATCCAATAATGCCTGTCTTACAAAGAAACGTTTTTCATGATCAAAAAATGGTTTTGTTGTACGTGACATGGCACGATGAGCAACATCAATGACTTTCTGATCAAGAGTTTCTTCTTTTTCAAATTCAACATAGTAATCATTACTTGATTCATTTTCCATAAACGGACATGCAAATGCTGGATGTCCACCAATCTGGAAATAAATTGTTTTTTGATCAGTATTTTTGACAACACATTGGCATTCCAATGTATTCCCTTTTAAAGTATAAATGACTTTCAAATTAAATAAATATGGATATTGTTTTAAAATATCTTCATTTGGAGTTAATTCAAACTCAACGCAAGTATCAGATAATTGATGTGTCATATATTCATTATGTCTAGAAAAACCATGTTGTGTCATATGATATGTTTGTCCATCTATACGACATTCATCATTATGCAAAGCTCCTACAATTGGGAAAAGTATTGGTGCACTACTTGCCCATAATGATGGATCTCTACGCCACATATAGTTTATTTGATCATGCTGTCCGATAATTTTAATAATTTCAGCACCTTTTGCATTTAATTCAACTTCTAATTCGCTATTTTTTAAAATCACCATATTCTATACCTACCTATTTCAATTGTCCCTTAATCATTGTTTGTTGGATTTGAATGTTGTCATCAAAGAAAATAATATCTGCATAATTTCCCACTTTAATTTCTCCTAATAATGGTTCATTTAAACTCTGAGCAGGATTATAACTTGCTAAATTGACAGCTTCATTCAATGTTAATCCAAGATGCTCATAAGCATTTTTAACAGCCACATTCATTGAAACAATACTTCCTGCTAATGTTCCATCAATCAATCTTGCTTCTCCGTCTTTTACATAAACATCTTGATTTCCTAAAAGATATTTTCCATTTTCCAAGCCTGCTGCTTCAAGAGAATCTGTAATTAAAATCAATTTATCTTTACCTTTACTACGTAATAATGCTTTAGCAGCTGCATAATTGACATGTACGCCATCTAAAATCAATTCTGCATAAACACTATCGTTGATCATAACAGCTCCAACAACACCTGGTGCTCTATGTGTTAATGGTGTCATAGCATTATAAGTATGTGTTCCTGAAGTTGCCCCCGCATCAATAGCCGCTTGAGCTTGTTCATAAGTTGCATTTGTATGTCCTAAAGAAACAACTGTATTCTTATCTTTTAAATAAGATATGAGTTCTAATGAGTGTTCTAATTCAGGAGCAATAGAAATTTTTCTGATGATATCCTGATGATCTTGAACAAAAGATAAATAATTATCAACTGTTGGCAAAATCATACATTCTTCTGGTTGTGCTCCTTTATATTTTTTATTAAAGAAAGGTCCCTCTAAGTGTGTACCTAAAACTTGAGCCCCTTCAACTTTATCTTTATTGACAGCAATATTTTCAATAGCTTTAGCAATATCATCAACAGGCATAGTCATTGTTGTTGGTAAAAATGATGTTACTCCTGTTTTTAAAGTTGCTTTAGAGATTGTGTTTAAATCATCAAATGTAGCATACATCGTATCACTACCACCACGACCATGCGTATGTACATCAATGAAACCTGGGCTTACATAAGCACCTTTTGCATCAATAATATCTTCATCTTCTGGTTGACGATCACTAATTTCTGTAATCTTATCATCTTCAATAAATACATTTTTGTTTACAATTTCATCATGTAAAATGATTTTCCCGTTTATAATACATTTTTTCATTTTTTATGTCCTCCTTCTATTATTATATGCTTATTAACCTTAATCTTCAAACAATATATAAAAAAAGATTTCTAATCATTAGAAATCTTTTTTTGTTGGTTTAATTCTTCAATAATACTTTCAATTTTATTACCATATTCAATTGATGTATCTATAACAAACTGTAGCTCAGGACATTTACGAACTGTTAAACGTTTTGCTAAAAGAGTACGAATAAATCCTTTAGAATGTTGTAAAGCTTCCATTCTTTTTTGAGGATTTTTATTTAAAAAAGAAACATAAACTTTAGCAATTGATAAATCATTTGTTACTTCTACACCAGTAATCGTACAAAAACCTATGGCTGGATCTTTAACTTCCATTTGAATAATATCAGATAATTCTCTTTGAATAATATTATTTAATTTTTCTTTTTTTAATACCATAAAAGATCAGCTCCTATTTTCTTTCGACTTCTTCCATGATGAATCCTTCAATGATATCTCCTTCTTTAATATCATTATAGTTTTCAATTGTCATACCACATTCATACCCAGCCGATACTTCTTTTGCATCGTCTTTAAATCGTTTTAAAGATGCTAATTTTCCTTCATAAATAACAACACCATCACGGATTAAACGAATACCACAATCTCTACGTATATATCCATCTGTTACATATGAACCAGCAATATTTCCAATTTTAGAAACCTTGATAACTTGTCTAATTTCAGCTTGACCAGTTACAACTTCTTCTAATTCAGGAGCAAGCATACCACGCATAGCCGCTTCAATTTCTTCAACCATTTTATAAATAATATTATGAAGTCTGATTTCTACTCCTTCTTCCTCTGCTTTACGTCTTACGTTAGCATCAGGACGAACATTAAATCCATAAATAATAGCTTTAGAAGCACTAGCCAATAAAACATCAGATTCACTGATTGCACCAACAGTCGAACGAATAACATTGACACGTACACCATCAATATCAATCTTTTCTAATGAACCCTTAACAGCCTCAGCTGTACCATTGACATCAGCTTTGACAATAATATTTAAATGAGCAACCTGTCCTTCTTTAATCTGATTGAACAAATCATCTAAGCTCATTGCTGAGCTAACACCACGATCTTGTTCCTGTTTAGCCTTTTGTCTTTCTTCTCCAACATGACGAGCCATCTTTTCAGTTTCAAATGCCATAAACTTATCACCAGCTACAGGCACATCATTCAATCCTGTAATTTCTACTGGAGTTGAAGGACCAGCTTCTTTTAATTCTTTTCCATGATCACCAAGCATCTGACGAACACGTCCAAAGGCAGTTCCAACAACAATTGGATCTCCAGCTCTTAATGTTCCATTTTGTACAAGTAAAGTTGCAACAGGTCCTCTTCCTTTATCCAAACGACCTTCAACAACACTACCATAAGCATAACGTTTTGGATTTGCTTTTAAATCAGCAAGTTCTGCAACAACTGTCAATGTTTCTAATAATTCCTGAATTCCAATTCCTTTTTTTGCAGAAATATTACAGTAAACTGTATCTCCACCCCATTCTTCAGGCATTAAACCTAATTCACTCATTTCACCTTTGATACGTTCAGGATCAGCACCTTCTTTATCAATTTTATTAATAGCGACAACAATAGGTACACCAGCAGCTAAGGCATGGTCAACTGCTTCTTTTGTTTGTGGCATAACGCCATCATCAGCAGCAACAACAATAATAACAATGTCTGTTAATTGCGCTCCACGGGCACGCATTGCAGTAAATGCTTCATGTCCAGGCGTATCCAAGAACGTGATTTTCTTTCCATTCACTTCAACCTGATAAGCACCAATATGTTGAGTAATACCACCAAATTCGCCTTCTGCCACTCTTGACTTTCTAATATAATCAAGTAAAGTTGTCTTACCATGATCAACATGTCCCATAATTGTAACAACTGGTGGACGACCAACTAAATCAGCTTCATCATCAATGATTTCAATATCTTCAAAGTTAATTTCACTGACAATAACCTTTTTCTTTACTTCATAACCATACTCAAGACAAATTAACTCAACTTGTTCATCATTTAATGATGAATTGATTGTTACCATTGTTCCAAGCATGAATAAAACTTTAATAACATTAGCTGGTGTCTGTCCAATCATCTCAGCTAATTCACCAACTGTAATACCATCTTCATATTCAATAATTCCATCTCCCAATTTCTTTTCTTCCTTTTTTTGTGGAATATTAGAAATGAGTTTCTTTTTATGATGGTTTCCCTTTTTCTTTGTTGATGTATTCTTTTTTGCCATAATATCAACCTCCTCATTTTGATTTGATTTTATTTGCAAAACCTTTATCCAATATACCTAACGCAACACGATTGTTTTTCCCAATGGCTTGAGAAAGTTCTTCACTTTGTCCCATAACACAATAATCAATATGATAATAGGTACATTTATCAATATATTTCTTTTTGGTATTATCACTTGCATCTTCTGCAATGATAACAAAATCAACCTTTTTTTGTCGAATTGACTTTAATAACACATCTCCTGTAGCAATTTTTCTAGCACGCATTGCTAATCCCAACAATGAAATCGTACTTTTATCCAACATATTTTTTTAATTCTTCAAAAATCTCATCAGGTATATCTACTTCAAGAGATTTTTTTAAAACTCCTTTTTTTTGAGCTATTTCAATTGCTTCAAGGCTTCTTTTTAAATAAGCACCTCTTCCATTCATCTTTCCTGTTGGATCAACAAATACTTCACCTTCTTTATTTCTCACCACACGAATCAATTCTTTTTTAGGCAATTGTTCTTGTGTTGCTACACACTTTCTTAAAGGTATCTTTCGCACTCAAAATCACCCCTATTTTTCATCATAATATTTGTCAAATTCATCATAATCAATGTCTTCATCATATTTTGGATCATAATCATAATCATCATACTCATCATAGTCATCATAATCATCGAATTCTTCTGATTCCTCTGATTCATCATGATCTTCTTGATACATATCACTATCTTCTTCTATTATATCATTTTCTTCGAAATTTTCTTGTAATTCTTCATCTGTTTCAGATAATTTATCTTCAAATGATTCTTCAATAACAGGTTCGTCTTCTTTTATCATTTCTGCTTCAAATGATTTTTCAAATTCAGCATCTTCACCATATATAATACCTTCATTTGCAGCTTCACTAACTGACTTGATATCTATTTTCCATCCAGTTAATCGTACTGCTAAACGTGCATTTTGACCTCTTTTTCCAATAGCAAGTGATAACTGATTATCAGGAACTATAACTAAAGCACTGTGTTTTTCTTCATCAATATCGACATGTACAACATCTGATGGTGATAAGGCGTGTGAAATATACACAACTGGATCTTCACTCCATTCAACAATATCAATCATTTCTCCATTTAATTCATTCACAACATTGCGTACACGGCTTCCTTTTGGACCAACACATGCTCCAATAGGATCAATATTTTCATGACTTGTATAAACTGCAATCTTGCTACGATCTCCAGCTTCACGAGATACAGATTTGATTTCAACAGTTCCATCATAAATTTCAGGAACTTCCATTTCAAATAATCTTTTTACTAATCCAGGTTCTGTTCTTGAAACACCAATATGTGTTCCTTTTGTATTACGTTCAACATCACTCACATAAACTTTAATACGTTGCCCTTCATATATCTTTTCACCTGGAATTTGTTGATTTAATGGTAATAAAGCACCTGTTCTACCAATATTAATAATCGCAAAACGTTCTTCCACGCGATCAACAGTTCCATTAATAATATCATCTTTTTTATCAATATATTCGTTATATAATGTTTCTTTTTCAGCTTCACGAATTTTTTGTTTCAACAACTGTTTTGTCTGAATAGCTGCCAAACGTCCAAAAACTTCTGGATCAACTTCAGTGACAACATCATCACCTATTTGATACTTAGGATTAATCATTTGAGCTTCTTCTAAAGACAGTTCATAATCTTCATCATTGACATCATCAACAACATGTTTAATCTCATATAAACGAATCTTTCCATTGATTTCATTAATTTCAACACGAATAATTGACTCAGGACCACCATAGTTCTTTTTATATGATTTTTCTAATGCTTCTTTTAAAGCATCAAGCACAATTTCTTTTTTGATACCTTTTTCACTTTCTAATAAATCAAGTGCCTGAATAAATTTTTTACTAGCCATTTTACATTATCCTCCTTAAAATTTAACAGCTAACCTTATAAAAGCAATATCATTATAATCAATATTGCATTTTTTCTTAATGTTTTTTACCATATACTGTAACTCAATTTGAGTACCTTCAACATTCAGTATTGTCCCATAAACCTCATTCATGCCTTGAGTTGGATTCTTAAACTGGATATATACATACTCTCCAATAGATTGTTGAACTTTTTCAAGTGTTTTTAATGGTTTTTCAGCACCAGGTGAAGATACTTCTAAATAATACTCATCTTCAATCAAATCTTCCTGATCTAACATATCGCTAATAGCTTCACTCACTGCAACACATGTATCCATATCAAGATGACCATTATTTTTCTCAATAAAAATTCTTAAATACCATTCATTTTTTTCTTTGACATATTCAATGTCATCTAAATAAACATCATGATCATTTAATATAGGTTGAATAAGTTGTTTGATTTTTTCTAGCATATAATCCTCCGTTTACAAATATAAACGAGAGGGTTTCCCCTCTCGTAAATCACTGATTACTTTTATAATATAACATAATCAATCACAAAAAACAATGCTTTCATCACCATTTTTATGAGAAATCAAATAATGATAATTGATTCTCTTCAGACATATTTTCAAATGCCCCCAGTTTTGTTAGAAAATCAATTTGATTATTTGTTAATTTTGTACGTTTCATGACATCTTCTTTTGATAAGAATCTATTTTTCTGTCGTGCTTCAACAACACTATCACCAACGGATGTTCCTAAACCGTCAATAGAAACAAATGGTGGTAATAATGCCGAGTCATCATCTGGATCTATAATAAAGTTCTGCGAATCAGATTTTTCCAAAGAAATATTACTAAAATGCATTCCTCTTTCAAACATTTCTAAGGCGATTTCAAAAACAGAAATCAAAGCTTCTTCTTTATTTGAAATTTTGACTCCGTTTTGCTTATCATTTAAAATGCTCTGATATTTCGCATAGACAGCTTCCTTTCCTTGAATCATCGTTTCAATATCATAGGCATCACAACGTGTCGTGAAATAGACAGCATAATATTCTCTAGGATAATATAATTTCCACCAAGCAACACGTACGGCACTTAAAACATACGCAGCAGCATGAGCTTTAGGGAACATGTATTTGATTTTTTTACATGATTCAATATACCATGTTGGTACATCATGCTGACGCATTAGCTCTTCATATTTTTTCTCTGGAAAAACAACCGGTGATTTTCCTTTACGAACGCATTCCATAATATCAAAAGCATCTTTATTAGGTAGACCTTTTTCAATCAAATAAACCATAATATCATCACGACACCCAATAACTTCTTTTAGCGTACATGTTCCTGAACTAATCAGTGTTTCAGCGTTTCCAAGGTAAACATCTGTTCCATGAGATAGCCCTGATAAAATAACCAAATCACTAAATGAAGTTGGATGCGTCTGTTCAAGCATCCCACGTACAAACTTAGTACCAAACTCAGGCAATCCAAGTGCTCCCGTTTTACAGTTTAAATAACTCAAATCAATGCCTAATGCTTCTGTCGAATTAAATAAACTCATGACTTTTGGATCATTGGTTGGAATATCCTTAGGATTAACGCCAGTTAAATCTTGCAGCATTCTAATAACGGTTGGATCAACATGTCCTAAAATATCAAATTTTAATACATTATCATGAATAGCATGGAAGTCAAAGTGCGTCGTTTTCCATTCCGCAGATAAATCATCAGCAGGATATTGATATGGTGTAAAATCAAAGACATCCATATTTTCAGGAATAACAATGATTCCTCCTGGATGCTGACCAGTTGTACGTTTTACACCCGTACATCCTTTAGCAATTCTTTCCAGTTCAGCCTGACGCATAGTATTTTCTTTTCCCATTAACTCTGCATAACCTTTTGCATAACCATAAGCTGTTTTTTCAGCTACAGTTGAGATTGTACCGGCACGATAGACATGACTTTCACCAAAAATTTCTTTTGTATAAGCATGAGCCGTTGGTTGATAATCACCTGAGAAGTTCAAATCAATATCCGGTACTTTATCAGCATTAAATCCCAAGAATGTTTCAAATGGAATGTTATGTCCATCACCTTTTAAAGGATGTCCACATTTTGGACATTTTTTATCAGGAAGATCATAACCATTAGCAATATACCCTTCCGGTAAAAACTCATTATATTGACAATGTGGGCAATAATAATGCGGAGGTAAAGGATTAACTTCTGAAATATTGGCCATTGTCGCAACAAATGACGACCCTACTGATCCTCGACTTCCTACAAGATAGCCTGCTTCATTAGATTTTTTAACAAGCTTATGTGCAATATAATAGATAACTCCAAACCCATGTTTAATGATATTATCTAATTCCTTTGTTAAACGCTTTTCAACAATATCAGGTAGAACTTTGCCATATTGTTTATGCGCATTATCAAAACATAATTGACGTAAATTTTCATCAGCATTATCAATATGAGGTGTAAATAATTTATCATGAACAACATGGAAGGAACCATCAATCATATCTGCAATTTTATTTGTATTTTCAATAACATATTCATACTTTTCATCTTCACTTAAATAAGAAAGACTATCCATCATTTCCTGAGTTGTACGTAAATACTCATCAGGTATCCAGGCTGTAGGATTATTACGATCTGTCAATGGATGCAAAGCTCCACCTAATCCAATCTTAGGATTGCATGTAAAAACATCTCGGAAAATTTTATCTTTTTGATCTAAATAATGAACATCACCAGTTGCAACAATCAATTTTCCCATTTCTTTTGCAGTATCTACAATACGACGCAAAATACGAGTGAGATCTTCCATCGTATCAATACGGCCTCTTTCAACAAAATATTGGCATATATCTAATGGAAGAATTTCAATATAATCATAAAAAGACATCGCTTTTTTTAATTCATCAAGACTTCTTGTCATTGCAAGATCAAAAATTTCTGAGTTATAGCACCCACTACCAAATAATAAACCTTCACGATAAAACTCTAAACGTTCTCGTGGAATACGTGATGTTTTTTCAAAATAAGTTGTATTCGCTTCAGAAACAAGTTTAAACATATTTTTTAAACCTGTTTTATCTTTAGCAAGAACACACATGTGTTTAGGACGAACAATCTTATATGCCTGTGGACATTCCATTTTATTCATATCCAATACATTATAATAACCTTGTTGCATCAAATCATGTAACATCATATTAAAAACACCAGCTAAAACTTCAGCATCATAATCAGCACGATGGGCATCATCACCATCATAAGGAATACGATAATGTCTGGCAACATTACCTAAACGATATCCTTTCAAATCTGGTAAAAGCTTCCACGCTAAAGTTAATGAGTCAATAGCTGGATTCTTTAATTTCTGATATCCATATCGTGTTAAGATTTCATTTAAAAATCCAACATCAAAAGTTGCATTATGAGCCACAATAACATCATCACCAAAGAAGTCTAAAATTTTCGGTATAAATTCTTCAATTGAAGGTGCATTTTTAACATCTTCATTTGTAATATGTGTTAAATTGGTAATCTTCTGTGAGATACGTTTATGAGGTTTAATAAGGCTTTGAATACGATCAATTTCCTGTCCATTTTTTATTTTAACCGCACCAAATTCAGTAATATCATCATCCATAACAGATAATCCAGTTGTTTCAAGGTCAAAAGATACAAATGTTAAATCTTTTAATGTTTTGTCTGTTTCATTATAAACAACTGTAAATTCTGGATCAATCATATACATTTCGACCCCATAAATCATTTTGATCTTATGTTTCTGACTTGCTGTTTGTGCCTCTGGAAATGATTGAACATTTCCATGATCAGTAACAGCTATAGCCTGATGTCCCCAATAAGCAGCTCTTTCGATATACTCAGAAATACTGCCAATTCCATCCATTGCTGACATCTTTGAATGCACATGTAATTCAACACGTTTTTTTTCAGACTGATCTTGACGTATTTTAGGTGAAGGAATGACTTCTACTTCTCGAGCCACAATAACAGTATCTTTCATATATGTATCATATTCAACATTTCCTTTTACACGTACCCAAACATTACCTTTTTTGACTTTATTCATCTCTTCAACACTGTTGCCACCTTTATTTTCAAAACGTTTAACAACAATACTGTTGGTATAATCAGTCACATATAATGATTGAATTGTTTTTCCTGATTTGACTTTCTTAGATTCTTCTTTAAAAACATAGCCTTGAATCATCACTTCTTTGACCGTGTCATCAATTTCATCAATTGTTAATGAAAAATAATCTTTTTTATATCCTTGATACTTTGGTTTATTTTCTTTTTTTGGAGCTTCACTAACCTGATCAAATGTTTTCATATCAACTTGAACTTCATTTAAAGCATCCATTTCCTCTTGGATGGATTGATATGTTTGATTATTTTGATCAATAAAAGCATGAAAACCAATTTGCATTCCAAATTTATTAAAATACTTATCAAAAATTTTATATAATTTCTCTAGCTGATTGAGTTGAATATCATTAATAACCTCAATTTCAAGAGTATTATTTTCAAAAGATAATAAATCTTCTTTAATAAAATCAATTTGTGGAAAACGATGTTTTAATCCATCAAAAATAAATAGAGCATATTCTTTAACGTCTTGAGGAGTATATGAAGATGCCCAATCAAAAAGAAATTCACATGGATAAGGAAATTCTTTTTTAGCTGCGAATAATAATCTGATTTCTGTTAATGGCACAATATGTGATGCACCAATATAAAATGTATAAGAGTTATCTTTATGTACAATCACACGCTCAATATAAGCATGTTTCAAAGCAGAAACTTCGTTTTCAAGATGAAGCTGCTGTAATAATATAAGCATTTTATCCATCCAATAAACCTCCTATAGCAAAAAGGGATAAAAATCCCTTTTATTGAAATATTCTTAAAACATCTTGATATGTGACAAAAATCATTAATAACATAACCAATCCTAATCCACAAAGCTGCAAAGCAATCTTGATTTTTTCAGGCAATTCTCTTCCAATAACCTTTTCAATTAATGCAAAAATAACCTGACATCCATCCAAACCAGGAATTGGCAATAAGTTAAAGATACCTACATTGACTGAAAGCAAAGCCAATAAATTTAAAATGTAAGTAATCTGCCCAGTTTGTGTGACCTGCGAAGTGACCTGATAAATCCCAACAGGCCCAGAAAGCTGTGTAACTGTTTCACTAAAACGAGTAATCAATTGACCAAGAGCCACAAAAATCGCAACACTCATTTCACCAATAGAAATAAACGTATATTGAATCGCTTCAGCTATATTCATAGAACGTGTTGCCTGATAAATTCCTAATTTATAAGCTTGTGATGACTGATCATATTTTAAAGTTGCCTGTAAATTTTTTGTCTGCCCATCACGATCCACTTTAATTTGAACATGGATTGTAGATGCGGTTGTCTGAAGATCTTTTTGAGTCAGTTGAATATCCCCAAAATTTGATACTAAAATAACTTGTCCTGTTTCATTAATCGTTAATTCTTGAATAGTATCTCCCGTTTCTAATCCTGCCTGTTGAGCAGGAGAATTTTCTATAATTTGACCAACTTGAGCTGTTTGAACAGGTAACTGACCACTCAATGCATTAACACCAAATGTGACAACAACTGCCAATACAAAATTCATAAAGACTCCAGCCAAAAAGATAATCACTTTCTGATATGTTTTAATTCCTTTTAAAGTTCTTTCAAGAGGAATATCTTTAAGTTCTTCTTCATCACTCTGTTCTTCACCAGCCATAGAAACAAAGCCCCCAAAAGGCAAAGCACGAATTTCATATTCCGTTTCCTTACCTTTTTTAGACCATAATTTAGGACCAAATCCTATTGAAAAGTGTGAACAATAGACACCAAAAATTTTAGCAGCAATGAAATGTCCAAATTCATGAATAATAATGATTGAACCTAATATCAATAAAAATACTATGATAGTAATGATTGTCTGCATCTATATTTCTCCTACTCTTTCTTTTACAAAATTTCTTGCCCATTGATCAATTTCAATGAGTTGTTCTAAAGTTGGATGATCAATCCAATGATGCGCACGCATAGCTTCTTCAACATATTTTTCAATATCTAAAAATTCAATTTTTTTCTTTAAAAATAAAGTATTTGCCTGTTCATTTGCACCATTTAAAACACATGGCATTGAACCTCCTCTACGCCCTGCTTCATATGCCAAAGCTAATGCATGAAAACGATGAAAATCAGGTTTTTCAAAATGCAAAGTTCCCACTTCACTTAATGATAAACGTTTGCCACCCATTAATGGGAAACGATGCGGATAAGTTAAAGCATATTGAATAGGTAAACGCATGTCCGGTGTTCCAAGCTGTGCAATAACAGCAGTATCCTTATATTCAACCATGGAATGTATAATACTTTCTGGATGAATAAGAACTTCTATATCGTCATAATCAACATCAAAAAGCCATTTGGCTTCCATGACTTCAAGACCTTTATTAAATAAAGTCGCACTATCAATGGTAATCTTTGCACCCATAGACCAGTTTGGATGCTTAAGTGCATCTTCAACACTGACATGTGAAAGTTCAGATCTTGTTTTATCACGAAAACTTCCACCACTTGCTGTTAAAATAATTTTATTAATTTCTCCATGATATTCACCATTGATACATTGAAAAATAGCAGAGTGTTCACTATCTACAGGTAATAACTGTACCCCATATTCTTTTATCAGAGGAATAATCAAATGTCCAGCAACAACAAGTGTTTCTTTATTAGCCAAAGCAATATCTTTATGAGCTTTAATAGCATTCATTGTAGGAAGCAAACCAGCAAAACCAACAATTGCATTTAAAACAATATCAATTTCACTTAAAGTCGCAATACTTACCAAACCTTCCTGACCACAATAAAAATGAACATCTTTGTATTTTCTTTGAAGATAAAGCATATCTTCTTCATTTTGAACACAAATATGCTTAGCATGAATAACTGTCATTGTCTGTTCTAATAAATCAATATTTCGACCAGCACTCATGGCTACAATTTCAAACTCATCACGATGATGTTTCACAACATCAACAGTTTGTTGACCAATTGAACCGGTTACTCCTAAAACACAAATTTTCTTCATATTAAGCCACCACCATTGTTATAAAATGAATCAAAATACCAAAAACCATTGCATTAAAAAGAATTGAATCAAAACGATCTAAAATCCCACCATGACCAGGTAAAATCTGAGAAAAATCTTTGACTTCAAAAGTTCTTTTCATACTACTAAAAGTTAAATCACCAATTTGACTTGTCATTGTTAATATGAAACACATAATAATCAACCAGATTATGGGCATATCTATTTGAATATATGCACCGTATCCAGCAGAAAGAACAGTTCCTAAAAAGATTCCACCAATCGAACCTTCAATCGTTTTTTTAGGTGAAAGACGAGGATTTAATTTATGCTTTCCAAAACACATCCCTGTAAAATAAGCTCCTGTATCTGTACCAAAAGTAGCCAAAGCAAGAATCAAAATATATTCTAATCCATATGTTAAACGTAGTTGATAAAGCATATGTAATCCCATAGCAATTAAAACACCTGATGTAAAATAATAACACAATCTTAAAAAGTTCATACCTTCATCAAACATACTACATGCCATTAAAATAATCATATATAAAATAATAATTTCACTTGAAATCAGTAATGATTTTTCAAAATATAAAGAATAAAATACAAAGATAGCTACGATTGGATATAAATAAATATGAGCTTTAGGACGATTGCAGATAGATAGCATTTCAAAAACAGCAATTCCTGCAACAATACCTATTAATACCTTAAATGGTAAACTACCCCATATCACACATGGTAAAATAACAATAAGAAGAACAATAGCTGTAATAATACGTGTTTTCATTTTAAAACACCTCCAAATCTTCTTTCTCTACCTTGATATATCGCAATAGCATGATGCAATCTCTCTTCATCAAAATCAGGCCATAATGTCTCATCAAAAACAAATTCAGCATAAGCTAATTGCCAAAGTAAAAAATTTGATAAACGACATTCGCCACTACTTCTCACCATTAAATCAACAGCTGGAAGATCTTTTGTCATAAGATGTCTTTCAAAATAATCTTCTGTAATATCTTCTAAAGTAATATGACCATTTTTATATTGTTCGCAAATATCTTTTGTTGCTTCAATAATTTCATCACGGCCACCATAAATAAAAGCAAATGTCAAAATCAACCCATGATTTTGTGCTGTTTGTGCAATTGCATCTTTAATGATTTTCTGTGTTTCTATTGGAGCCATTTCTAAATGACCAATATAACGAATTTGAACATCATTATCCATTAATTCCTTCAAATAAAGATTAAAAAATTCTTTAGGTAATTTAAAAATATATTCGACTTCACTGGCATCTCTTTTAAAATTTTCAGTAGAAAAAGCATAAACAGTCATAGCCTTTACACCAAGACGGTTTGCTTCTAAGGCTAAAGTACGAATTGTTTTTGTACCTTCATGATGTCCATATGTACGTGGCATTTTTCTTTTTTTTGCCCAGCGACCATTACCATCCATAATAAAAGCAATATGTTTAGGAATATTGGTCATATCTAAATCATAATCTATTTTTCTTTTTTTCTTAAAAAACATATCGTCACCTCATAATCTTTTTGTATTATAACATAAAAGGATTCAACATGCGAACTCTTATCTTAAAATATTCTACAAAAAAACTCCTACTTTTAAGCAGGAGTCTAAAAAACTAAACTGTCATTAAATCATTTTCTTTGTCTTTTGTTAATTGATCAATGATTTTAACATATTGATCAGTTAATTTTTGAACTTTCTCTTTACCTAATTTAACTTCATCTTCAGATAAATCAGCTTTTTCAACATCATCATTAGCATTTCTACGAATGTTACGTAAAGCCACTTTTGCATCTTCAGCATATTTTTTCGCTTGTTTTACGTATTCTCTTCTTGTTTCTTCAGTTAATGCTGGGACATTGATACGAATAATTTCACCATCATTTTGTGGTGTTAATCCTAAATTAGCTTCATAAATAGCATGTTCAATATCTTTTAAAATATTTTTATCATATGGTTTAACAACAAGTTGACGTCCTTCTACAACTGAAATACCAGCAGTTTGATTTAATGGTGTCATTTCACCCCAGTAATTAACTTTTACTCTATCAAGCATAGTTGGATTGGCACGACCAGTTCTTACTGATGAAAGTTCGTGTTTAAAAGCTTCAATAGATTTCTCCATTTTTTCTTTAGTTTCTTCTAAAATTAAATCTAGCATGTTTCTTTCCCTCCTTTTGAAATAATTGTACCAATTGATTCACCATTACATGCACGTGCAATATTACCATCTTCTTGCATATTAAATACACAAAGATCGATACCATTGTCTTTACATAATGTAATTGCTGTTTGGTCCATGATATGTAAATCTTCATTTAATACATCTAAATATGTTATATGATCATATTTTTTAGCTTGTGGGTCGATTTTAGGATCAGCTGAATAAACACCATCAACACCATTTTTAGCCATTAAAATAACATCAGCATTCATTTCAGCAGCACGCAAAGCAGCAGTTGTATCAGTTGTAAAGAATGGACTACCAGTTCCTGCTCCAAAAATAACAATACGATTTTTTTCTAAATGACGTACCGCTCTTCTTCTAATATAAGGTTCTGCCACTTCTTTCATATCAATAGCTGATAATAAACGTGTATCCAAACCAATAGCTTCTAATGCATTTTGTAAAGCCATACCATTCATCACAGTTGCTAACATTCCCATATAGTCAGCAGCGGCTCTTTCCATACCCATATCACTACCAGTTTTACCACGCCAAATGTTTCCACCACCACAAACAATAGCAATTTCTACACCTAAATCTTTAGCATCTTT
The DNA here is from genome assembly GCF_002160725.1 of Massilimicrobiota sp. An142. Taxonomy (NCBI): domain Bacteria; kingdom Bacillati; phylum Bacillota; class Erysipelotrichia; order Erysipelotrichales; family Erysipelotrichaceae; genus Massiliimicrobium; species Massilimicrobiota sp. An142. The sequence continues at coordinate 50,848 of NZ_NFLD01000010.1, forward strand.
AATTTGTCTTGCAACATCTGCAACAACAACTGGATTAATTCCAAATCCCTGTTCACCAGCTAATGCTTCACCACTTAGCTTTAATAAAACTCTTTTGTACTTCATATGATCTCTCCTCCATTTTACAAGAAAAGGGCACAAAAAGTGTGTCCTTTCTATTTATATAATTATCCTCTCATTTGAGCAGCAACTTCTTCAGCAAAGTTTTCTTCACGTTTTTCCATTCCTTCACCAACTTCAAAACGTACCATTTCTAAAACTTTACCATTACCTAAGTATTGAGCTACTGTTTGATCAGAATCTTTAATGAATGCTTGATCAACTAAGCACATTTCTTTTAAGTTTTTGTTTAAACGCCCTTCAATCATTTTTTCAATAATATTTTCTGGTTTTGGTTTTGCACTCTTAGCATTTTCTTCCATAGCTTGAGCTTTTAAAACAGTTCTTTCATGTTCTAAAATTTCAGCTGGAATAGCTGTTCTATCAATATATTGTGGAGCAATTGCAGCAACTTGCATAGCAACATCTTTAGCTTTCACTTCATCAATACCAGAAGCTTTAACTAAAGCACACATTTTTCCACCCATATGAGAATATGCACCGAAGATTTCATCATCATTTTTAGTCATTACAGTAAATCTTCTTAAACTTAATTTCTCACCAATTTTACCACTTTTTTCAGCAATAACAGTTCCTAAATCTTTACCTTCAACATCTAATTGTAAAGCAGCTTCTACATCTTGAGGTTTTGCATTTACAATTGTTTTTGCTGTTAAAGCTACTAATTCCTGGAATTCAGCATTTTTAGCAACGAAGTCTGTTTCAGAGTTAACTTCAACGATTGCTGCAGCATTTCCATCAACAACAAAAGCAGTTAAACCTTCAGCAGCAATACGATCTGCTTTTTTTGCAGCTTTAGCAATTCCTTTTTCTCTTAACCAGTCAAAAGAAGCTTCTAAATCACCATTACAAGCTTCAAGTGCTTTTTTACAATCCATCATTCCAGCACCAGTTTTTTCACGTAATTCTTTTACTAATTTTGCACTAATAGCCATTTTTTTCTCCTCCATCTTTTTTATAAAAAAAGGAAAGCATAAGCTTCCCCTCTTATTAACTATGCTTCAGTTTTTTCTTCTTTAACTTCAGCTGGTTTGCTTACTTCAGCAGGTTTGTTATTTTTAGGACGTCCAGCATTTTTGTATCTAGGTCCTTTTTGTTTATTTTCTTCTACAGAAGCAACAGCATCATTCATTGATACTTCTTTATCATCTTCATCTTTTACATAGGCAACTGTTACTGGTTCACCTTTTGCTTCACATACTGCATCTGCCATAGCAGCTACAATTAATTTAACAGCTCTAATAGCATCATCATTAGCAGGGATTACATAATCCACTTCATCAGGATCACAGTTTGTATCAACGATACCAAATACAGGGATACCTAAGATTCTTGCTTCTGCAACTGCGTTATGTTCAACTTTAGGATCTACTACAAATAAAGCATTTGGTAATCTTCTCATTTCTTTGATACCACCTAAGTTCTTTTCTAACTTAGCTTTTTCTTTCATAAGAAGAACTGCTTCTTTTTTAGTGAATAATTCTAAAGTTCCATCTTCTTCCATTTTTTCTAATTCTTTTAATCTTCTAATTCTCTTTTGGATAGTTTTGAAGTTAGTTAATGTTCCACCTAACCAACGAGAATTTACATAGAAACTTCCAGATCTTTCAGCTTCAGTTTGAACAGCTTCTTGAGCTTGTTTTTTAGTTCCTACAAATAAAACTTTTCCACCTTTAGCAACGATATCCATTAAAGCTGCATAAGCTTCATCAATTTTATCAGATGATTTCTTTAAATCAATGATATAAATACCGTTTCTAGCTGTGAAAATGTATGGAGCCATTTTTGGATTCCATCTTTTTGTTTGATGTCCAAAATGAACACCCACTTCTAATAATTTTTTCATTGAAATTACTGCCATTGTAACTTCCTCCCTTTCGTTTTTTTCCTCCATTGTTTCTAACATAAACCACCATGAACAGGCACTCGATTTATGAATTCACAATGTGTGTATTTTCAATACCCGTTGTATAATACCATAACACGTCCAAAAAAACAAGATAATTTCCTATATTTTTCTTTTTTTTATACTTTTTAAAAGCTCTGGTATCATTTCTTTTTCATCTCTCATTTTTTGATCAATAACATAATAATTATGATAACCTCTTCGATATATCAAACAATCATGAACAAGAGGTGGTCGTTGATTAGAAAAAGATGGTATCCTTCCATAATATGTCCTTAAATAAATAAAAATAAACCTATAAAAACAACATAGCTGATAAAAAAGATAGCATAAAATAACAACAGTATTCATTTGCAAATAAAACAAGAAAAGCAAACAATATACAAAAATAGATATTTTTAAAGTCAAAAATAAAGACTTTTTTAGATCCATAATACTTTGTAAAAGTAAGCTTAGAAATCTACCACCATCCAAAGGATAGATAGGTAAAAGATTAAAACACAAAACAAACATATTCATTGTTAATAAAAAATCCTGATAAACACCATGACTTAACATTTGAATTCCTGCATAAATAAACAAATGACTACATGGTCCAGCTAAAACAACACACATTTCTTTCCAGATAGATTGAAAATAAAAATCTTTTAAATACAAATAAGCTCCAAATGGAAGCAATTCTATCTTTTTAATTTGAAAATGAAAATAATATGCCATCAAGAGATGGCATATTTCATGTAAACAAACAATCAATAAAGTTGAAAGATACCATTTCAAATAGCCTCCCAGCCATGAAAAAAGAAAATAAACAAGTGTAATTGGGTGGATAGAAAGTTTATGATATAAGCTCTTCAAATGTTGAATAATCAATTTCCTGTTCACCTTGAGTAAAAACAATCATAACCTGATCTTCATATGTTCCCAATATAGTTGATTCTTCAACCTGGTCATACATACTTACAAAAACATCCTGCATATTTCCAAATGTCACTTCTATGTTATTTTCTAAAAGAATCGTTACATATTTTCCTAATAAATTCTGTTCTCCCACATAGATGACACGTCCCTTGCCAAAATTCAATACTTCGTTAGACTGATTCGTATAATAATTATCTTTGATATGTGTATAATTCATCTTTGATGAAACAGTTGCAGTTTCCTCTTGTCCTTGAAAAGACAATAAATGCTGGTTAATCCATGATGTGACTTTTGAAAACTGCAAATCATTTAATACGTAATCTTTAATATAATCTCCATTAGGACTAACCTTAACATATGCACAAATAGCAATTCCCACAAGTAAAGCAACCATTGCTTTAATCATACCATTATAAATTTTAGAAAAATGACGATCAGTTAAGACAGGATGACGATGCGCCCTTCTCTTCTCCATTCTCCTTCTAATTTCATCAATATCATTCACAAGTTTTCACCTCATTTTAACTTATGAAAGAAAACAAAAAAATATTATCTAAAAAGACGTTCCAGTAGAGGTTTTCTTTTATTTTTTTGAAAAGGAATCTCCTGCCCCTCTAATCGTTTGACAATACGATCAAAACATCGATAAATATTTTCTTTTTTATTCATATAAATAGGCATGCCTTTATTGTTAGCCTCAATCATATCATGTTCTTCATAAACAATTCCAATCAATGGAATTGACAAAATATCGTAGGCTTCTTTAAGTGAAGGACAACGCCCTTTCAAAACATCTGATTCATTATATTTATTGACAAGCATATGTAATTGATCAACACCCTGTTTCAACAATAAGCCTACAACACGATCAGCATCACGTAAAGAAACAGTATCTAGATTGACAACGATAATAGCTTCTTTTGACAAACTACTGGCATATTGAAACCCTTTTTCAATACCAGCAGGACTATCAATCAATATATAATCAAATTCCTGTTTTAACTGTTCTACCATATTGATCATATAATCTAAATTTAAATTTTCAAAAGAAAGCGATTTACACGCAGGCAATAAATATAAAGATTGCATTCGTTTATCTTTAACTAAAATCTGTTGTAAAGAACATTTATTTGAAATAACATCTTTCAAATCAAAAATCACTCTATTTTCTAATCCTAACATGACATCTAAGTTTTTCAAACCAAAATCCGCATCTATTAAACATACTTTTTTATTCATATTGGCTAATGCATAACCCAAATTAATGGTCATACTACTTTTTCCAACACCACCTTTACCCGACGTAATGACTATAGTTCGACACATAATTTTCCTCCTTCGTCAAAATAATCTGGTTATCTTTATAATAAACGCTTGTGAGTGCAGAAGTTGTCAAATCATGTAATGTCTGTTGATTAATTATAATTTGAGCATTTTGAAAATCATGTCCAAATATACGTACATCTTCATTCATTGCGACAATAGTTCCTTTGACTGTATTAAGAAAATAAACATTCTGATAACAATAAACATAACTTCCTGGATTGACGATTCCTAAAAACAATGTTTCATGATCAATGATAATTTCTTCACCATTGTGAAGTTGTTCTTTTCTGATATGGACATGATGAGGTTGTTGATGATATGTCATACCATCAAATAAAACCTTTTCTTTTTGCATCAGTAAATCCATCAAAGAATGAACTTCATCAATTGCTAAAACTCGACAGCCAAAATCAAAAAAAGCTCTTGGATAGTACCCCTCCTGTTGAAATAGGGGTTGCTCCAAAAGCTGATTCAAATCATCTAAAAACTGCTGAAATGTACAATTCTCATTGACTTTCATAACCAGTATTCCATTAATTCCTTTGACTTCAATATTCATTATTTCACCTCAATTTTCACTTTATTGTAGATCCAATAAATGATAACTGATAAAACAGCATTCAAAAGTAGTGTTGGTAATAATTGCATAACTACAAATGAAACCATTGGATATCTTGTCATATTGGTAATCCACATCAACCAATATACAATACATTCCTGGGCGAATATTGTCAAAACACAAAAAATTGTAGATTCAACAATATTTAATGTGTCTAATTTAAACAAATATGAACGAACAAAGGCGATTAAACAATAAATAAGAATATATATGGCTAAAGAATTTGCATAGACAACAGAATAATAAAGACCACATATGGTTGCAAAGAAATAACGTTCTGCACCGTCTATTGTCCTCACTAATAAAGCAAACATCATTAAACCTAAGTATGGTGTGATGGTTATTCCGGTTTTAGTGAAATTATAGGGCAAGAAATAATGAATTGTACTATCGACTACAAAACATAAAAAAACGACTAAAAAACATTTGACTAGATAGCTATCTTGGACACGTTTTCTCATTCTTCATTCACCCTTTGAACAACAGCAACATCATTAAGAGCGTCAAAATCCACACTAGGTGTGACATCACAAACAGACTCAGTTGCATCATCACCAGTCGCATAATTTTCTACTGTTCCAACTAAAATACCTTTTGGACTCTTTCCTTTTCCACCTAGACCACTTGTTACAACCTTAGCATCTTTTTCAATTGTTTCAACATCACTTAGCAAAGTAATAGAATATTTATGCGTATTAATATTATAACGATTTAATAATCCATAGTATTCCTCATCACCACTTAAAATCATAACTGGCAATTGTGACTTGGATGTTTCACTTGATAATAAAGTGACTGTTGAAGAAATTTCACTGACACTTGTAATTGTCCCAATCATTCCCTGAGCATTGACTACTGCCATACCTTCCTGTACACCAGAAATTTTCCCTAAATTAATAGTGACCTGATTATTCCAGTTTTGAGCATCTCTAGCAATCACATTTGTATATTTTACCTGATATTCAGTAGGTAGATGATCAATATCCATAATTTCTTTTAAATCATTTAATTCATTTGTTAAAACTTCATTCATTGCACTCTCACGAGCCAAATTATCTAATTGTTCCTTGAGCTTTGCATTTTCTTCATAAACATCTTTTAAATCATTATATTCTTCAAATAATCCTGTTACATATTGAATAGGCGCTTTAATAATATAATATTCTAAATTTGCAATTGTATCTTTAAAAATAATTTCTATACTTGAAGCAGAACGACTGGTTACAAGTGTTAATACTGAAAATGAAACCAGTACAACTGTTATAATAACGATTCTTCTTTTTTGTTTTGTCCATTTATTACCTTTTCTATACAAAGATACCACCTCTTATCATTCATACATTATAATATCTCAATATAAAAAAAGCAATTCGTAAAAAACAATTTATCAAATTCCTATATTTTCACATCTTTATTCATAAAAAAACAATTGTTTTGCCATAATACTATAAAATTGATTCCACCCAACCACAATATGATCTATGACTTCAATTGACATCATTTGTCCTAATTTTTGAAACTGTTCTGTCATAAGCAAGTCTTCTTCACTAGGCAATGCATCTCCACTTGGATGGTTGTGTACTAAAACAATTTTTGCACTGCTTATAGCGATAGCTTCTTTAAAGACTTCTCTAGGCGTGACAACACTCATATTTAATGAGCCAATAAAAATGGTTTTTTCTTTGATGACTTTATTTTTATTATCTAAACAGAGCAACAGGAAATGTTCTTGCTTTAAAAACATCAACTGGTTATGTACTCTTCCAAAAATATCATAAGGATTGAGTAATGGCTTCTCTATTGATGAAACATCTTTTAATCTTTTAGCAATTTCTATAATACTCAATATTTCAATTGCTTTTGCTTGCTTAATTCCCTTCAAAGCAATCAAATCTGCATAAGTAACCGTCGATAGATTTGCAAAACCTCCAATTTCCGTTAATAGACGTTGTGACAATTGAATCACCGATTCATTTTTATGCCCAGTTCTTAATATCAGTGCCAATAATTCTACATTATTCAATGTTTCAATACCATATGTTAATGCTTTTTCACGTGGATTTTCTTCTAATGGTAATGTCTTAATCATAGATCATCACCTTTCGATAAAGAATCCAATAACATTTCATTTGTGGTAGATGTTGGCACAATATAAGTTTTCATGATTCCTTTTACCTGTGTAGCATGTTTTTCTATATCTTCTTTTTTTTCACTAATCATTGATAATACATAATATTGGTCATTTTTTGTATAGGTATATCCTTCGATTCCCATTTCTTTCAATTCAGCTAATTTTTCATCTTTATTACTTGCTTCCTTATAAATACCAACCTGATATGCATAAAGTGTCTTTTGTCCTAGAGAGCATCCATATGTAAAAATAAACATAAATGCCAAAGAACAAACAACTGCAAAAATAACAACTTTCCATTCAAACTTCATTTTAATCACCCTTTCTAATCTATGCTATAACATATAAAAATATGAAAGGCAAATTGCCTTTCATATTACTAATCTCTCCATTCAATACTGATGAGTCTTGGAATTGAAATTCTTCCCTTCTTCGATTTAATAATTTTATACGCTGCAGCACCTAATATCAAATAGAGTAATGCAGTCGCAATTAAACCTCCACCTTGAATTTCACATTGCTGTTGTACGGTTAATTCTTTCATGCTGACCCTTCCTTTCATCAGTAGCCCCTAATTATTATATATACATTTTTTTCAATTTTTTCTTCTTAAAAACGAAAAAAAGTGAAATTTTTCAATTTCACTTTACATCATATTCAATTTATCTTTCATCGCATTATACTTTGATTGATAATCAGCTAATTTCTTTCTTTCCTGTTCAACTTTTTGAGCAGGTGCTTTTTGAACAAAGTTTGGATTAGAAAGCATAGATTCACAACGTTTAATTTCGTTTTCTAGCTTTTTGATTTCATCTTCCATCTTTTTCTTTTCTGCTTCCAAATCAATATAATCACCTAATTCAATAATCAAAGCATTACCACCTTTGATCATTTCTGTTGCTACATTTGAAGATGTTTCAACATTATAACCAAAGCAACGCGCATGACAAAGTTTATAAATATATGGTGAAAGATTTTCAAGTAAGCTTTCAAGCTGAGTATCCTGTGTTTGAATAGAATATGCAATTTCAATAGCATTTTTAATGACATATTGAGCTCTTAAATTTCTAATACCTTTAATGATATCAATTAAGTAAACAAATTGATCCTGAATTTGTTCATTATTGAATCTATCATTAATAGTAGGCCATTTCGCAATACAAATAGATTCTTCTATATGTGGAATAGATTGATAAATTTCTTCTGTCACAAAAGGCATAAATGGATGTAATAATCTTACAATTGCATTCAATACATAAACCAATGTATTTTGTGTTGCTTTCTTTTCAATGTCATTATCACTATTTAAATGAACCTTAGACAATTCAATATACCATGAACAGAAATCATCCCAAATAAAATTATAAAGTTCACTACCTACATTAACAAATTCAAATTTATCCATGTTTTCATCAACAGAAGCAATCACTTCATTTAAACGATTGAGAATCCATTGATCAGCTAAATTTAAATGATCAAATGATAAATCCTGATATAACATATTTTCATCAATATTCATTAAAACAAATCTAGCAGAATTCCATATTTTATTAATAAAATTCCATGCAGCATCTAATTTTTCAGGAATATATCTTAAATCCATACCAGGTGCAGAGTTTGTTGTTAAAAAGAATCTTAATGTATCAGCACCATATTGGTCAATAACATCCATAGGATCAACACCATTACCTAAAGATTTAGACATCTTTCTTCCTTGCTCATCACGAATCAAACCATGAATCAGAACATTTTTAAATGGTCTTTGGCCAGTAAATTCTAATGATTGGAAAATCATACGAGAAACCCAGAAAAAGATAATGTCATAACCTGTGACTAATGTGTCAGTTGGGAAATAACGTTGATAGAGTTCACTCTCTTTATTTGGCCAACCCATTGTTGAAAATGGCCATAAAGCACTTGAAAACCATGTATCAAGAACATCTTCATCCTGTTTCCAGTTTTCAATATCTGCAGGTGGATTTTTACCCACATAGATTTCTCCTGTTTCTTTATGATACCATGCAGGAATCTGATGTCCCCACCATAATTGACGTGAAATACACCAATCTTCAATATTTTCCATCCATTGTTTAAATGTTTTTTCAAAACGAGGTGGCACAAAAGAAACCTTAGAATCTTTTAATTGATTCTCTAATGCCGCATTAGCAAGTGGTTTCATCTTGACAAACCATTGTTTTGATAAGTATGGCTCAACAATAGCATGACTACGTTCAGAATGTCCAACCTGATGCATATGTTTTTCAATATGATCAACAACACCTCTTGCTTCAAAATCTTTGACTAAAGCTTCACGGCATTCAAAACGGTCCATCCCTTGATATTGACCACATAATTCATTCATTGTACCATCATCATTCATACATTTTGGCATCGCTAAATGGTATTTTTTTGCTAAAGCAAAGTCATTAGGGTCATGAGCTGGTGTACATTTCATAACAGCTGTTCCAAAACTCATGTCAATGTAGCTGTCTGCCATAATTGGTAAAGATTCACCATTCGCAGGATTAATTGCATGTTTTCCAACCAAATGCTGATATCTTTCATCATCTGGATGAACAAAAATCGCTTGATCGGCAAACATTGTTTCAGGACGTGTTGTCGCAATAATCAATTTTTCACCTGTTTCAACAACTTCATAATTGAAATAATACATATGTCCTTCAATTTCTTTATGGATAACTTCAATATTTGATAAAGCTGTACGTTGAACTGGATCCCAGTTAATAATACGTTCTCCCTGATAAATATAACCTTTTTCATATAGCGTTACAAAAACAGTTTTAACCGCTTCGCTTAATCCTTCATCCAAAGTAAAACGTTCTTTTGTATAATCTAATGATAACCCTAATTTTTCCCATTGGCTACGAATAATAGAAGCATATTCTTCTTTCCATGACCGAGCTTTTTCTAAGAATTTTTCTCTGCCCAAATCATAGCGAGAAACACCTTCTTCTCTTAAACGTGCTTCTACTTTTGCTTGTGTTGCAATACCCGCATGATCCATACCAGGCAACCATAATGCATCATAACCTTGCATTCTTTTATAACGAATAATCATATCTTGTAAAGTTGTATCCCAAGCATGACCTAAATGAAGTTTCCCCGTTACATTAGGTGGTGGAATAACAATACTATATGGTTTCTTAGAAGTATCTCCCGCTTCAAAATAGTGATGATCTAACCACGTTTTGTATTTTCCTTCTTCTACACTTTTATGATTATATTTCGTCGCTAATTCTTTTTTCATCGATTTCATCTCCCTCTTTATCTTCGTCAGGAATATCTGTATCATAAAAATCTTCTTTATGATCTAAAACATATTGTGTTAACTTTTCTCCTAGGTTTGTGGTACTGACAAGTGTCACAAATTCATTTGTAAAATCTGAAAAATTATATCTTGAATAATCTCCCATTTCTGGATCATCTTCATCATCTTCTTCATCATTCTCAATAATTTCTGCAAAACGTCTTGCTGCTTTCATTAAATCAGCAATTTCATGTGCACCAACTCTTTCAAAAATATCAACTACCATTGGTACATATGGTTGACTCGCTGGACTTAAAAAGAAACTATGTAAAGATGCATTACGACCTTCTAAAGAAGATGTAATCATATAAATACCATAAACAGTTCTCTCACTTTCATTCATTTTTTCAAAATAATGATCAAAATCATCATTTTCTTTTCTCATACAATGAAACAATGCTGCCGCAGTCACATCTTCTCTTGGACATGTTTCTAAGACTCCAGGTCTTAAATATGAATATCTCTCTTTTTTAGCTTCATATTCCATCGCAGCTTTTTGACGATGTGCCCTATTTTCATTAACTCTTTTTTTAAAGAAAAAACCTAAAAAGCAAAGTGCAAAAATAAATAATCCCCAGACAATATAATTAGCCATTTCTTCTCCTCCTTTAATAAAAAAGAACATTCGCATAAGGACGAATGTTCGTGGTACCACCTTAATTCATATACAATCTGTATACCTCATAAACCTTAACGCAGTTATACGTGTTTACCTACTTCAATATTCAGAAAACAAACTCCAAGGCTACCTTCCATTTCTTCTTCTATCTCTTCACACCAACCAGAGATTCTCTTTAAGAATACAAAATGTACTCCTCCTCTTCAACGTCTATTATATTCTAACAAACCTGACTATCAAAGTCAATTATAACTGTGTAATAAAATCATGAATTGAATCTAAATAATATAATAAGCGTGAAAGCTTAATAATGTTATCAATTTCGTCATGTTCTAATTGAATAATAGGCACAATATTCATTAAACAGCAAAGTAATAATTTTTCTTCTTCTCTTAATTCAAACTTTTTCAAATAGGATTGACTCAAACAATCCAAATCAAAAAGAATATCTGGTATTTTTTGATACATATCAAATATATCATAAATGGGTAAATCCATTTCCAGATAATCAAGTGATATTAAACATTTAGATTTCAGTGAAATATGTTGATAATCAAAATTTTTATATGTGATACAAATACGAATAGATCGACAATTTTGAACACAATTCATATACTGTGATAAATATTGACGTGCTAAACATAGCGCATCATAGATACGATAATAATTCATAACAAGCAGCCATTGACTAGGTGAACGGTAAAGCTCATTTTCATAATTGGTAATCATCTGTTCATAATAAGCCATACGTTCCTGAATCACTTTTAAAACATCATTTTCAAGTGTATGAAAATATTGCTGATTGACTTTCATATCATAAAAACTATGACCATGGAGATAAGCCAGTGTTTCAAAATAAAATTGAATTTTCATTTCCTTAAGATGTTGTGAACCACTTTCAATAAACGGCATAAGATAAAGATATTGTTGCTGATAGGAAGTCAGATATTCATGATGATCATTCGGTATGATATGAACAAAACAAGATAAATTCAATGTTTCAATAGAATCATACATATTCTGTAATGATTTCTGTGATGTGATTTTTGCAACATAATATCCTTCTTCACATTTTAATTTAAAAACATGTGAACTTAACTTAATTTCACCAATAACATGAAGTCCATAGTTTTTTAAAATAATTTCCTTCATATCATATATGGAATAATAACGATTGTTCCCTGGGTTAAAGAACGCTCATGATTGTACTGCTTAAGAGCATATTCATCTACTTTATAATGTCTAGCAATAGTTTCATAGCTATCACCGTCTTGAACAACATAAAAATAATATGTGCCTAAATCTTCATCATTATTGACATCTTCACTTTCTTGAACAGGCATATCAACTTGTTTATCTTCCAATGGCCTTGTCTGTTGAATTGTCACTTCCTTTGTTTCAGGAATAACATCCACAATTTTTTCTTCTTCACGTAAAAGCTTCTCAATCTCTTCTGCAGGATTCATTTCTTCATTTCTCGTCACTGTATCAACAACACGATCTTCATCATCCAATACCCCATATACATAAGCCTGTATAACCAATGACAAATTACCATCAACAAGATGATAATCAAAATCCTCTACTTTCACATGAAAATCTCTTTTATCTGTAATCTTTTCAAATAATGCGAAAATATCTAAATCTATCGTTTCATGAAATTGATGTTTTTCCTGTGTATCTTTATATTCACCATTAATCATAATACTACCAACCGCACGCATTCCATTTGTTTCCATCTTATAACGAATAGATTCATCAACAGATATCGAAATTAATTCATGAAGCTGATGATTCAAATCAACCATTTTTTTAAAATATATCTTTTGCATACAATCCCTCCTATCAAACTGTATGCATAAAATTGAAGAATATGAATAAGAGAAACTTTGACAATAAAAAAAGTAGAGCTTTTGTCTCTACTTCATTATTGATTTTTTTCAAGTATTGCTAATGCCTGTTTTAAAACAGATTGACCATTCATCATTCCATAATCTTTCATATCTATATGAGCAACTGGAACCCCAGGTGCTTCAGATTCAATTTTACGTTGAGCATAACGTACTTGAGGTCCTAATAAAATAATATCTGTTCGATTGGCATTAGCTTTCACCTCATTAGCACCAACAGCCCAAATTTCTGCCTCTATACCTTGTTCTAAAGCTGCTTTCTTCATCTTTTCAACAAGTAAACTTGTAGACATACCAGAAGCACAGCATAACATAATACGTATCATTTTTCTTCCCCCTCCCTATATCTATTATACAAAAAATGAAAAGATTTGTTAAGAGCGAGATTATTTGTTATAGCATATGAAAAAATAGGTATTATTGTGTAAAGTTTATTCCTTGCCTCTTTCATCACTTAATTTTAAAATAATTATTTTCAATCAATATTTTTAGAGTTCACATAGTTGAAAAATAGATTGCCATAATTCGTCAATTCCAACTTTATTTAGACTTGAAAAACGAACAAACAGATCCCCTTCTTGAAAATCCAAAGTTTCTTTAATACGTTTTTCATTTTTCTTTAAATCATTTCGTTTTAACTTATCTTCCTTAGTCGCCACAACAATAACAGGAATCTGATAATATTTAGCATACTGATACATTTGAACATCATCATGAGTCGGCTTATGTCGATAATCCACAATTAAAATTAAGCCTTTTAACAAATCACGTTCTCTTAAATATGTATCAATCATATCTGCAAAGCTTTCTTTTATAGCATCACTGACTTTCGCATAGCCATAACCAGGAACATCTACCAAACAGATTTCATCATTAATATTAAAGAAATTTAAAGTACGTGTTTTACCCGGTGTTGAAGAAACTTTTGCTAATTTTTGATGATTCGTCAACGTATTAATTAAGCTTGATTTACCGACATTACTGCGTCCGGCTAAACAAACTTCTGGTAATTGATGATCTGGCCATTGTGATTTCCATGCTGCACAGAGCAAAAACTGTGCTTTGTTTACCTTATACATATCTTTCTCCTTTCAAAAAAAGCTGCTGATTCAATCAGCAGCTTTATTGTTTCACTAAAGCATTTTCTAAAACAGTATCAATGTTATCTGCTAATATAATATTCAAATCATTTTGAACTGATTCAGGAATATCATCAATATCCTTTTCATTATCTTTAGGAATAATGATTGTACGAATACCACTACGATGTGCAGAAATTGATTTTTCTTTAAGTCCACCAATTGGTAATACTTGTCCTCTTAATGTAATTTCACCTGTCATAGCAACGTCATCACGAACAGGACGATTGCTAAAGGCAGATAAGATTGCTGTTGTTAAAGTCACACCAGCACTTGGTCCATCTTTTTTGACTGCTCCCTCTGGAACATGAATATGAATATCTTGCTTATCAAAAGCAATGTTTTCTAATCCATATTTTTGAGAATTTGCTTTCATGTAATCTAATGCAATAGAAGCAGATTCTTTCATAACATCACCAAGCTGTCCAGTAATAATAAATTTACCACTACCAGCAAAATGATTAACTTCAATTGGTAAAATATCTCCACCATATTGCGTATATGCCATTCCAGTAACAACACCTACTTGTGGCTTATCTAATTTTTTAGTATGTTCAAATGGTGCTTTACCAAGATATTCTTCTAAATCTTCAACATTTAATGTAAGCATTAAAGACTGATCTTTTAAGATTTTTAAAACAGCTTTTCGACAGATTTTAGCAATTAAACGTTCTAATTGTCTAACTCCTGCTTCACGTGTATAATGACGAATCACATACATGAATGCATCATCTGATATATGAAGCTGTTCATCTTTTAAACCATGAACTTTACATTCTTTTTTCAATAAATGTCTTTTAGCAATTTCTAATTTTTCTTGTTCTGTATATGAAGATATCTCAATGATTTCAAGTCTATCTCTTAATGGATCAGGAATACTTCCAAGATCATTTGCAGTTGCGATGAATAAAACTTTTGATAAATCATAAGGTTCTTCTAAATAATTATCAGAGAAGAATTGGTTTTGTTCTGGATCAAGAACTTCAAGCATTGCACTTGTTGGATCACCTTTATAATCACTAGACATTTTATCAATTTCATCTAATAAGAAAACCGGGTTCACAACACCTGCTTTTTTCATTCCTTGAATAATTCTTCCAGGCATAGAACCTAAATAAGTTCTACGATGTCCTCTAATTTCAGCTTCATCTCTTACTCCACCTAATGAAGCTTTTACAAATTTTCTACCTAATGCTCTTGCAATAGATTTAGAAATAGAAGTTTTCCCTACTCCTGGAGGACCAACCAAACAAATAATTGGAGCATTTAAAGACTGAGTCATTTGTTTAACAGCTAAGTGTTCCACAATTCTTTCTTTTGGTTTTTCTAATCCAAAATGATCTTCATCAAGAATTCTTTCTACTTCATTGATATCTTGTGTATCTTCAGTTTCTTGATACCAAGGTGTTTTCATAACCCAATCAATATAAGTTCTCACAACATTGGCTTCAGAAGAAGCAGGTGGCATCATATCATATCGTTTTAATTCTTCTTCAATCTTATCTTTGATATGTTGAGGATAAGGTTTTGATTGAATTTCTTCACGAATATAATCTGTATCATCTTCTTTACTAGGTGTATCACCAAGTTCTTCTTTAATTGCACGTAATTTTTCTCTTAAATAATATTCTCTTTGATTTTCATCAATACTTTCTTTGACTTTAAGATTAATTTTTTCTTCTATTTCATTAATTGTCTTTTCTTCTTCCATGCTTGCAAGAACTAATAATAAACGTTTATTAATATCACATTCAGCTAAAATAGCTTGTTTTGTTTTTAATTCGACATTAATATATTGTCCTATTGTATCAGCTAATGCACTTGCACTCATGCCCTGTGACAAACTCGCAAAAACTTCACGAGGGAAAACCTGAAGATTTTTATGCATTGTCTGCATCTGATCTGTTAATTTTCTAACTAACGCAATTTCTTCAGCACGGTCACCATGAATATCTTCAAGATATTTTGTTTTTGCAAAAAGACAACCATCTCTTTCTTCAAGATTTAAAATTTCTATTCTTTTTTGACCTTCAACAGTCAATTTGATTGTTCCATGATTATCTCTTTTGATTCTTCTTTTAATTTTGCATAATGTTCCATAATGATAAACATGATCAAAATCTGTATTTTCATCAAGTGGATTTGTTTGAGAAATAAAAACAACGTTTTCATCAAATTCATTCACACTTAATTCAATTGCTTTAAGGCTAAAACTTCTTCCTACATCTAAAGAAATTTCATGAGAGGGAAAAACAACCATCCCTCTAGTACAAATGACAGGTAAATCAACGACAATATCTAATTCATCCATAATTCATGACCTCCTTTGTATTTTCATTATTATATATAATAATGAGTCACTTGTCTATTCATTTGTTTTAATAAAACAAGACGCTTGAAGCGTCTTATTTTACATTATCTTTAATCAATTGAACAGCTTTACGAGTAGCTAAATCATTTCTAATTTGTCCTAACTGTCCTTCAAAGAGTTTTTTCACTTCGTCGAATTCTCTTCCATAGTAAGTTGCAATTTCTTTGATTTCGTCATCAACTTCATCATCGCTTACTTCGATATTTTCAGCTTTAACAATTTCAGATAAAATCAAATTAAATTTCACACGTTTTTCAGCTTGTTCTCTCATTTCAGCTTTCATATCATCAAGTGTTTTACCAGTTAATTGTTGGAATAAATCCATTGTTAAACCTTGTTGAGATAAATTTTGTTCAACTTCTCTTAACATTTGTTGAAGTTCTGTTTCAATCATTGCATCAGGAACTTCAAGTGGTGTATTTTCAATAACAGCATTGAAAATATCATCACTGAATTTTGCTTCAGCTTCATTTTGTTTTCTGTTTTTGATTTGTTCTTTTGTATAAGTTTCTAAATCAGCTAAAGTTTCAATACCATCAACATTAACATCTTTTGCTAATTCATCATCAATTTCAGGTAAAACTTTTGATTTAATTTCATGAACTTTAACTTTGAAAGTTGCTTTTTGTCCAGCTAAATCAACAGCCTGATAATTTTCTGGGAAAGTGACTTCAATTTCTTTTTCTTCACCAACACCCATACCAATTAATTGTTCTTCGAAACCAGGAATGAATGATCCTGAACCAATTTCTAATGGATGGTTTTCACCTTTTCCACCTTCGAAAGCAACACCATCTTTAAATCCTTCAAAGTCAATAACAGCTGTATCACCGTTTTCAACTTGACCATCTTCTTTTATAACTAATTCAGCAAATTGATTTTGATAATTCTTTAATTCAGCTTCAATTTCTTTCTTTGTAACTTTAACTTGTGTCTTTTTCACTTCTAAACCTTTGTACTGCCCTAATTGTACTTCTGGAGCAACTGGTGCAGTTACAGTTAATTTAAGAACATCTTCTGAAATTTCATCAATTTTCACTTCAGGTTGTCCTACTGGACGAATATCATTGTCCAATAAAATACCTGAATAATTTTGTTGTAAAATCATATCAGTTGCTTCTTCTAAAATAGTTCCTTTTCCAAGTCTTGCTTTGACCATTTGTTTAGGTACATGACCTTTTCTAAAACCATCAATCTTAACTTGTTTTGCTAATTTGTCTAATGCTTTTTCTTGAGCTTTTTTCCATTCTTCAGTTGTGAAAGTCACTTTAACTTCCATCATAGATTTTTCAAGTTTATTACAAACTGTTTCCATTTATACTTCCTCCATTATTTCAACACGCTTATTATACATGAAACAATTACATAATGCAACTATTTTAACACTCAACTTGTTTGAGTGCTAAAATTTGTTCTTCAATTGCTTCTAAATCACAATAATATAAAATTTCTAATTCTGACAAGTCAACATCTATAGAGAGTAATGTTGCCACATAATAATGAATTGAGGCTGCCCAGACATTATAATCCATTTCATCAATTTCCTGTGGATAGAAAGAATACAGTAAATATTCCAAATATTCCTGACACTGTTCAAAAAGTGATGGATTATCACTTTCTAATGCATTTTCAAGATACTTTAAAATACCTGTATAAGCAAGCTGATCTAATACCATTGGCATATAGCTTGGATTAAAACTATAAATCTGACCAAACTTCTCAACTTCCATTTCTTCATCAACCTGTTGATCGATCATAATTTCCATCAATAAAGTCTTTGCAAAAAAATGTTTATTTGGATCCATCAAATAAGTTTTAATTGTAGGAATAATCATACGAACATTCAATTGCTGTAATTGATCAAGTGCCATATACAACAAATCTTCATTACAATCTTTTTTGTTTAACAATTGATTAATTTCTTCTATTGAAAAAATTTGATTTTTATTTTCAACTTCATATCGGGCTTCCTGCTTTTCAAGCAAAATTTCATCATAAGCCGTATTAAACAAAGTTTCATATTGATAAGGTATATAAGGCATAGATAATTCTTCAATTAATAAATCTATTGCTTCTTCATACTCACCCAATTCTTTTAATGCCATGATGTACATAGATATAACATCATAATATGTTTCTTTTGCTAAAGCCTTTGCATGAGCGCCTTCATATTTTGCTTTTTCAAATTCACCCAACCCGATGAAACAAACGAGTCTTAAATATCTTGTTTTTTCATCATTCATATCATGAAGCTGATTTAAAGCTTGAAGATATTCACCATTTTCAATCAACTCTTCAATCAATTTTATCCCTCCTTTTGACTTGTACGAGATATTCTATCAAAATTTAAATATTTAAGCAAATTATTTTTACATATTTTATCATTCTACAAAAAACTGTTATACACAAACATGTATAACAGCCCTTATGTTATTCATCACCAAAGCAAACACCAACAGCTTTAGCAGCACGAACCAATTCACCATTTGGATCGACACGTTTTTGTTTACCGAATTTAGCATCACCAATAACTTCTTCTAATGATGTATAATCCATATTTTCTCCATGAAGAGTCACAACATTACCAAATAGTCCTTCATCAATCAATTCACATGCTTTAACTCCAAAACGAATAGATAAAATACGATCATAAGGAGTAATATCTCCACCACGGATAATATGTCCTGGATTAACAGAACGTACTTCATGATTTGGAATCACTTTTTCTAAATCATCCGCTACTTTTGCAGCCAAACCACTATAACGTACTGGATCAGGTGAATCTTCTACAATTTTACCAATGACTTTTGTACCATCAGCATATTTTGCTCCTTCAGCTACTGCAATAACAGTATAAGGCAATCCCTGTTCATCACGTTTAGCAATATGTTTAGCAATATTTTCAATCGTAAATGGAATTTCTGGAATTAAACAAACACCAGCATTTCCAGCAAGTCCTGCATATAAAGCAATCCATCCTGCATCTCTTCCCATTAATTCACAGCAAATAACACGATGATGAGATTTAGCAGTTGTCTGTAAACGATCAATAAATTCAGTTCCTACACTCATTGCACTGATGAAACCATATGTAAGGTCTGTACTAGATAAATCATTATCCATAGTTTTAGGAACTCCAATAACATTAACACCTTTTCTTGAAAAATCTCTAGCACTTGTTAGCGTTCCATCTCCACCTAAAACAACAAGAACATCAACACCAGCTTTTTTCAAGTTTTCTACACCAACATCACTGACATCTTTTTTAACTTTTCCACCTTTTCCATCATCTACCAAATAGTCAAAAAGATTATCTTTATTAGAACTATATAAAATAGTTCCACCTTCCTTATAGATGTTTTCAACTTTTTCTTCTGTTAATTCAATATAGTTATTGTTATATAAACCACGGTATCCATAAACATAACCTATAACTTCCCATCCATATTTATGAATAGCTGTTTTTGTAATTGTTCTAATTACTGCATTTAATCCTGGACAGTCACCACCACCAGAAAGTAATGCTATTCTTTTCACTTTCTTTTCCATATCATTATCCTCCACATTTATTTTCCATTCTTCATTATAATAAAAATCATCACAGAAAACAACAAAAAATGAATCCGTTTACAAAATTTCGTATAAAATAAGAAGTTAAAGATGTTTTCATTGTTTTAAACATTCTTTAACTTTTGTTATAGGTAAACCAATGACATTATCACGATCACCAACAATATAATCAACAAATACACTAGCTTTCCCCTGAATACCATAAGCGCCTGCTTTTCCCATCCATTCATTGGAATCTAAATAATCATCAATCATCGCAGTTATATCTTTAAAAAAGACTTGTGTTTTTTCACAAAATGTTTTTAAATCATTTCCCATATATATGGCAACTCCTGTATAAACATCATGACGATGATGAGATAGACGCATCAATATTTCATAAGCTTCCTGACGATCATGTGGTTTACCAATGACACAATGATCAAAATAAACCACTGTGTCTGCAGCAATAACAATATCGTGAGGATATTTTTGATGAATAGGATATGCTTTACGCATCGCTAAATCACATAAACGTTTTTCAATAGGTAATGAATCATCTAGTGTTTCATCAATAAAAGAAGCATCAACTTTAAAGTCAATGCCTTCTCTTTCAAGCAATTCTTTTCTCCTAGGAGAAGTGCTTGCTAAAATAATTTTACTCATGGTCTTTCTTTTCTTCTTTATGTATTGGTTTAGGAAGCAATGCTTTACGAGAAACATTGACACCCTTATCAGTAATCTTAGTTACTTTGACTTTAATGATATCACCTATTTTTAAAACATCAGAAGCTTTATTGATACGTTCATGAGCAATATCTCCAACATGTAAGAAACCATTTGTTCCTTCAAATAATTCTACAAAAGCAAATTTATCTTCAACACGAACAACTTTTCCATCATAAATTTCCCCAACTTCTGCTCTTCTTACAATATTTTCAATAAGTTTAGCAGCAGTTTCAATAGCTTCCTGATCATAATGATAAATTGTTACACGACCATCTTGTTCGATATCAATTTTAACATCATTAGATTTTTCAATGATTTCATTAATTGTTTTACCACCAGTTCCAATAACATCTTTAATTTGATCTGGTTCAATTTTCATCATATAGACTTTTGGTGCATATGGACTCAAATGATCTCTTGGTTCACTAATAGCATTCATCATACATTCCATAATCTGCTGACGTCCTACTTTCGCTTGCGCTAAGGCTTCTTGTAAGATTTCTTTTGTGATTCCATCAATCTTGATATCCATCTGTAAAGCACAGATACCATTTTTTGTTCCAGCGACTTTAAAATCCATATCTCCTAAATGATCTTCCATTCCCTGAATATCTGTTAAGATTGTATAATCATTGCCTTTTTTTACAAGTCCCATTGCAACACCACTAACCGGATTACTAATTGGAACACCAGCAGCCATTAATGCCATAGATGATGCACAAATAGAAGCTTGTGATGAAGAACCATTAGATTCTAAAACTTCAGAAACAACACGAATTGTATATGGGAATTCTTCTTCGCTTGGAATAACCTGAGCTAAGGCTCTTTCACCTAAAGCACCGTGTCCAATTTCACGACGACCAGGCGCACCCATTCTACCTGTTTCACCAACAGAATATGGTGGGAAATTATAGTGATGCATAAAACGTTTTTGATCTTCTAAACCTAAACCATCAATTTTTTGATGTTCTCCTAAAGCACCTAATGTACATACAGAAAGCACTTGTGTTTCACCACGTGTAAACAAAGCAGAACCATGTACTCTAGGAAGTAAATCAACTTGTGCATCCAATGGACGAACTTCATCAATTTTACGTCCATCAGGTCGAATCTTATCTTCTGTGATTAATCTTCTTACTTCATCTTTTTCTAAATCATGTAAAACGATTTTAACCTGTTTAATAACAGCTTCCTGTTCTTTTGAATCAGCATATTCTCTAGCTTCAAATAAAGCGACAACTTCATCATTGATTTCATCAATAGCTCCATATCTTTCTAATTTACCAGGAATAGAAACTGCCTGAATCATTCTCTCTTTAGCTAAAGATTCTACTTCTTTTACAATATTTTCATCTAATTCAAACAAAGGAATTTCAATTTTTTCCTTACCATATAAAGCCACAATTTCTTCTTCAAAAGCAATTAACTGCTTAATAGCCTCATGACCAAATAATAATGCATTTAACATTGTTTCTTCATCAACTTCTTTAGCATCAGCTTCAACCATGTTAATAGCTTCTTTAGTCCCAGCAACTTCTAGATTAATTAAACTTCTTTCCATCTCTTCAGGACCAGCATTGATTGTAAACTGTCCATCAATCAAACCAACATTCACACCTGCAATTGGTCCATTGAATGGAATATCAGATAAACATAAAGCTAGTGATGCTCCAAGCATCGCTGCCATTTCTGGTGACGCATTCTGATCCACTGATAAAACAGTATTCACAACTTGAACTTCATTTCTAAATCCATCAGCAAATAATGGACGAATAGGACGATCAATCATACGTGCCGTTAATGTTCCATGTTCACTAGGACGCCCTTCTCTCTTTAAAAATCCTCCTGGGATTTTCCCAACTGAATATAATTTTTCTTCATATGTTACTGTTAATGGAAAAAAGTCTACGTCTTTAGGCTCTTTTCCAGCCACTGCAGTAGATAAAATCACTGTATCATCATATCTTACTAAAACGGAACCATTAGCCTGCTTAGCAAGTTCACCTGTTTCAACAGTTATTGTTTTCCCATAAAACTCTAAACTCATTACATGTTTTGACATATTATATTTTTCACCTCATTCATTATCTTTGTCATTATAGCATATTTTACAGTAATAACAAATCATTTCTTTATCATATTTTACACAGATATCCATAAAAAAAGATGACCGAAGTCATCTTTTCACTATTTATGCTTTGATAATTCCTTATCCTTCATTTCTT
>NZ_NFLD01000100.1:0-614 GCF_002160725.1 Massilimicrobiota sp. An142
GTAGATAAAATGCAAGTCGCAGAAGTTCGTACGCATTTCGCACAACACTGGTCTTATCTAAAGAAACTTATCATGGAGGGACATTATAGTCCGCAAGCCGTCAAAAGAGTAGAAATACCAAAAGATAACGGAAAGAAAAGAGGGTTAGGAATCCCAACAGTGACGGATAGGGTCATCCAACAAGCAATAGTACAAATACTTACGCCTATCTTTGAACCACTATTCAGTGAAAACAGTTATGGATTTAGACCTCGAAGAAGTGCTCATCAAGCAGTAAAAAGAGTCGTAGACTATGCCAATGAAGGATATCGATATACAGTAGACTTGGACTTGGAGAAATACTTTGATACAGTCAATCATTCAAGACTTATACAGATACTTTCACAAACTATTAAAGATGGAAGAGTCATATCACTCATACATAAATATCTCAATGCAGGAGTCGTAGTAAAGCATAAATTTGAGGAAACAACTAAAGGTGTACCTCAAGGAGGTTTATGTGGATATCGGCATAATCCTCCTTATGTGGAGTTAGTTATTATGCCGAGTTAATTTAAATTACCCTTTAATAATCATATGGTTTTCTTTATTTTCTCGGCATAATACATCACAAT
>NZ_NFLD01000101.1:0-579 GCF_002160725.1 Massilimicrobiota sp. An142
CACAAACACAAAGATTAAAAATATAAATTATGACATTTCCAAGATTAAGTTCTACTTATCAATGTTTTTTAAGTAGAACTTAGTCTTAAAAAAAGTAGAATTTACTTTTCAAATTAAATAAAATTTTTAATGTATTTTGAAGAAATTAAAAGGTTAGTCATTTTATTATAAATATTACTATTTCCCTAATAAAAATCTTCAATTGATTAAGAGAAAATCCAAACACAATATATCTTTTATACAAGTTAAATGGATACTCATAAGGTTAATGTATCAAATAACAGAAAGACTTTTCAGAAAAATCATTCATCATGCATGATTTTTTTCTTTTTCATAGAATCCAATAAACTTAATTTATTAAGATTATTGGACCATAGATATGATCGCTATGACTTTATCAGAATATATTTAGCAAAAAAAGAACCACCAGATGAGACAAGGTAGTTCTCTTTCAGTATACAAAATAAAAAAAGGACAAAATAAATTTTGTCCATGGCGATTAATCATCTTTGATGATTATCGCTTTTTTGTATTGTATAATCATCTTAGGTGGTGTTCTTATGATTGATCTCTCTACTC